>CAZVWF010000044.1:0-15397 GCA_964630795.1 uncultured Woeseia sp.
ATGTTGTCAGCCCCTACCGGCAGACCAGCGCTTCGTTGGGAGGCGGCGGCCCGCAAATAGTTGTCACCGAGCTCCGTCAAATCGTCTTCGGTCAACTCTGCAACGATCTCGGTATAGTGAAGCAATCCAGGCTTGCGGGACTTGAGTCCGTTGACCATCGTCAGGATATAGGGCAGCTCTCCTGCCCCTTCGACCTGGCTGTGACTTGCCAGGATCTGTTCGACCAGGGTCGAGCCGGAACGCGGCACGCCAAGAATGAATATGGGTGCAAGGTCCGATTGCGACTTCGCGGGGGGCCGTGACAGGAGCTCCTTCGTATAAGTGTCGCGAATTTTGCGCTGATCCAGCTCGGACTTCACCGGGTCGTACTTGACGACGGCCCGCTTGGCATCGTTCCCACCGGTGAAATGCGCCCATGCCTGGTCAAATTCCGCTCGCTTCTCAAAGGTCCGCGCCAGTGCGAAGTAGAGGCCGATCCTTGACTCGGAATCGGTATTCCCGTCGCTCAAGACACGCTGCATTGTCTCGATGTCATCGTCCGTTGCATCAAAGCCCGGCATGCTCGCGAGATTCCACCAGGCGGTGCCGAACTCAGGACTGACAGTCACGCAATGCCGATAGGAGGCCAGCGCATCGTCTGCTCGACCCGCGATGCGCAACATGTGCGCCTGTCCGATCAACGCAGCGGGCTCTTCCGGGCTGTGTTCCAGGCATCTTCCGTAGGCAGCGAGCGATTCGTCCACGCGGTTGAGCACTGCAAGCATGCCACCGAGCATCAACTGGACCGCCGGATTGTCCGTCTCGATCGCAGCAGCCCGCTCCAGGTGCATGATTGCCTCTTCGTACCGACCCCGGTCACCGAGGAACCGCGCAAAGTCAACAGTCCCGC
Source organism: uncultured Woeseia sp. (assembly GCA_964630795.1). GTDB lineage: Bacteria > Pseudomonadota > Gammaproteobacteria > Steroidobacterales > Woeseiaceae > SZUA-117. The sequence goes on from CAZVWF010000044.1 coordinate 890, forward strand.
CAGTGTCTTCCGGCGCGAGTCTTATGACCCGACTGAAGAAGGCCTCGGCAATAACGTACTGCTCGTTCTCGTTGGCCGCGATGGCAAGGACTCGCAGCGCCCCACGATTTTCCGGTTCACGTTGCAATACCGCATCGCAGATCTTCTCGGCTTCGGCAAAATCACCACTGTGGCAGAGCGCCTCGGCCTCGGCTAACAAGCCCTCGACCGGCAGTGCAGCCATCAACTGATCGCGTAATGCATCGGCTTCATTTTCACGGCCCGTGCGATCGAGTGCCGTCGCGAGACCGCGGATCGCAGCCGCGTTTTGGTTATCCAGCGTCAGTACCTGGCGAAAATGCGGGATCGACTTTTCGGGGTCATCCTGTGCGATCGCTATTGCACCCATCAGCCCCAACAGATTGATGTCCTTCGGCCTGACGGCGAGCGCATTGCCGCAGGTGTCCTCCGCATCGGCGAGTTGTCCGGCATCAAGCAGCCGCACGATCTCGTCAAGTGTCTCGCCAATATCGTCAGTCATGTAAGCCTGAAGCCCTGATCACGGCAGGAATCGTCGTCAGATCGCGTGGCGCCATTACTTTGGCGCCGACGAGGCCGGGAATTTCACGCATTGCGCGAAGGGTCTCACTGCAAATCCGGATGCCTTCCTGTCGCGGATCGGCCGCTTCCTCGAGTCGTTCCAGAACGTCGTCCGGAAGCATGACATTCGGCCGGTTTTCGCGCAGCCAAACCGCGTCTTCCACCGATTCCATCACGGCAACGGCACCGATCACGCTGGTTTTTTGTATCAGCTTGCTCTCGACCAGGTATCGGCAATAGTTACGCAATATGTCGAGATCCATACAAATGTGTGTTTGCAGAAACTGGGCGCCCGCGGCGATCTTGTTTCGCACCTGCTTCGCTTTCCAGTCTTTTTTCGGCATGACGGGTGTAATCAGTCCACCGACGAAAAAGTCCGGATTAACGGTCAGCTGCTCGTCAATCTTGATCGCGCTCGCCGTATGAATCAGCTCGACCGCCGTCACATCCATCACAGGCTTTGGCCGCGGCTTCATGCTGCTGGCTGCTCTTTCGCCTGCCGTCAGGAGCAAGCTCGTAACGCCCAGCGCGACCGAACCGAGCAGATCGCTGATCAGGGCAATCCGATTCCGGTTGCGGCTGGTCAAATGCACGATGGGGTCCACGCCGTGGCCGAGCAGTATGCTCGCCGCCGCAATTGTAGACAGGTGCAGTTGGCCGTATTGATTATCGGTCAACAAGATTCCGTCGACGTATTCCCGCAATGCATCGGCTTGCACCCGCAATGAATTGGCATCCGTTTCAGGTCGCAGGAAGATTTCCGCGGTTAACGCGAAATCACTCTTGCGGACGGCATCTTTGAAAGTTTTCAACGGAAATCCTGCGGATCGATTGGCCTGCAAAGGTAATCCCTCGCAAGCATAGGTACAAGCTCGGTCTGGCGCTCGGAGTATTCCTGTGGTGAACTTCCGCCGTGGATCCGAAAGAGCAATTCAACGCAGCCCTCTCCCAATTGGGTGCAGGCAATCCAGGCGCGGCAGCAGCACTGTGCGAAAAGTGTCTCGATTCGTTTCCGGGTGACGCCAATCTCCTTTGCCTCCTGGCGAGGGCCTGCCTGGCGCAACGGAACTTCGAACAGGCCGGACAACGGATCGAGGAAGCCATACGCCTGGTTCCTGACTTTGCACTGGCGCATGAAACCCTGGGCGACCTGATGCTCGTCGAAGGCAAAGTGGCACAAGCGCGGCGAGCCTTCGAGACAGCTATGCGCCTGGATCCGGCCCGACCCTCTCCACGCAAGAAGATCGACTACACGAAAAAGATCGAGAAAGAAGGTGCGACCAGATCCCGGCCCGATGGCGCAGTTCCGTTTGCGCGCGAGCTGGCTACCGCCCAGGAGCACGAAGAAAAGGGTGACCCGCAATCGGCCGAGATGATCTATCGGCAAATCCTCAAGAACGATCCCAATCACGTCGAGGCAGCACGACTCCTGGCCGCTATAGCGGCTCAGCAAAAACAATTCCATGACGCCGAAGTCTTCCTCAGGAAAGCGATTTCGAATGCGCCGAATTATGTTCGCTTGTGGGTCGACCTCGTGGGCGTGCAAAGAGAGCAGGACAAACTGGCAGAAGCGCTGGAGAGCGCTAAAGAGGTATTACGGCTCGCCCCGGGCAACTCGGAGTCGTATGTAGTCTACGCCAGCGCCATCGGCATGACGGGCGATCACGGCGAGGCGATCGAAGCCTATGAAAAGGCGCTCGATATCTCCCCGGACCGCGCCGGCGCACTTTGCGGTATGGCGCATCACCTGAAGACCATTGGCCGCCAGGAAGAGGCCATTGCGAGCTATCGCAAGGCAATTGACGTAAAGGACGATCATGCCGAAGCGTACTGGAGTCTCGCCAACCTGAAGACGTTTCGCTTCACCGACGATGAGGTCTCGGCGATGCATGAGTTACTGGACCGCGCCGACTTGAGCGATGAGTCGCGCGCCCAGGCACACAATGCACTCGGCCTCGAATTCGAATCCCGGAAAGACTACGCCAGGGCTTTCGAGAACTTCGCAAAGTGCAATTCGGTGCAACGGCAACACGAAAGCTACGACCCGGTGGATACAGAGGACACTTACGGTCGCATCATTGACTTCTTCACCGCCGGGCGATTCGAACAGGACGCCGGCACCACCGAGGCCGAGGTAACACCGATCCTGGTTGTCGGCCTGCCACGATCAGGTTCGACACTGATCGAGCAGATTCTGGCCAGTCACAGCCAGGTTGACGGGACCCACGAACTCGGCGATCTGGCCAGGGTGGTCCAGTCCGCCCGCAAAACGATCTCAAAGCGCGTACTGTTCCCTGAGGCCTTTGCCGACTACGGCGCGACCGACTGGCAGGCGATTAGCGGGCACTACCTCGCACGTACCGAGCAATTCCGGGCTGGCGCGCCGTACTTCGTCGACAAGAATCCCAATAACTTCATTTATGCCGGTATCCTGAAACTGGCGATTCCGAATGCCAGGATCATCGACGCCCGCCGGCACCCGCTCGACAGTTGCTTCGGCTCCTTCAAGCAGCTTTTCGCAAGCGGGCAGCCTTTTACCTACGACTTGACGGAGCTCGGCGAGTACTACCTGCAATACCGGCGTCTGATGGAACACTGGCGCGAGACCATTCCGGGTTTCGTGCTGGACGTGCAGTACGAGGCGGTTGTCGCCGACCTCGAGACCCAGGTCCGCAGAATCCTGGACTTCTGCGGCCTGCCCTTTGAGGAGGGCTGCCTCCGGTTTCACAAGACCGAACGCGCCGTCAAGACAGCCAGTTCGGAGCAGGTCCGCCAGCCTATTTATTCGAGTTCCGTCAACCTCTGGCGGCATTACGAATCACACATTGACGAACTCGTCGAGGTGCTCGAACCCCAGCTGCTCGAGCTGCCAGCTGAGCAACGGCCCGACGCCCTCGCTGACATAAAGCAATAAGTGGCTGAATCCTGAATGGATTCCGCTCCCTGCCTGTCGGCTCGGAAGCCGCTTCAGCAGCCCTCATATAGAATATTCCTGTCAAAAGTGTTGTCTTTTCACAACATTTCGTAACAATCCGTTGATATGCCAGCCTGAGACTTGTAGTTACAAGCAAACTGCAATAAATTCAGTCCCCTGTCGGATACGTAGAGTTACGGACGACGATCATGCAACCAACGGTCGAGGGACTTTTCAGCATGCAATCACCAAACAAATACGCCATTACTCCAGTTACAGCAGCCGTCGCCGCCGCACTGTATCCGGCCGCGCCCGCGGTCGCACAGGACGACAGTGCCGATAACATTCTCGACGAGATCATCGTTACGTCTCGAAAGCGCACGGAGTCCGTTCAGGAGATTCCCGCCACCATTCAGGCTATTTCCCAGGAAGCACTGTCTTCGATGGGTGCGAAGGCCATGGAGGACTATTCGCGCTTCGTACCATCGGTCAACGTGGTGACCTACGGTTCCGGCAGCAGCACCGTCGTATTCCGCGGCGCGATTACCGGCGCGGGCTACATCGGACAGGCAACGTCGTCCGTTTACCTCGACGAGATTTCGGTCACGCAGACCGGTTCGCAGCCCAGCATCCGGGCCGTCGACGTCAATCGCGTAGAAGCGCTGCAGGGCCCGCAGGGCACCCTGTACGGTTCGGACGCACAAGCCGGCACGATGCGCATCATCACCAACCAGCCGATCATGAATACCTACGAAGCCATCTTTGACGGTGAAGTACGCAGCGGATCCGAGGGTGAAGGCAGCTATCGTGGATCGCTGGTGTTCAACATTCCGCTCGTCGAAGACAAGCTCGCCCTGCGCGTTGCAGCCTACAACGACCGTGACGGCGGCTATATTGACAATGTCTTCGGCCATACAGCCGACTGGCATGGTCTTAATGGTGTCAACAAGGCACCGTCCGGATGGGGCTCACTCGACAATTCACTGTCGGTTGAGAACAACTGGAATGACGCTGACTACACCGGCGGACGAGTTCACTTGCGATGGGAGATGAACGACAGCTGGGCGTCAACATTTTCCTATCATAACCAGCAAATTAAGGCCGGTGCAGGCAACTTCTTTGATCCGTTTGTCGGTGATCTTCAGGTCGTCCGGTTCCACAACAACTGGCGCAAGGAAGAGTTCGAGATGGGATCCCTCAAGATCGAGGGTGATCTCGAATTCGCTCAACTCACCGCGGCAGTGTCCTACTTTGACCGCCGCTCCGAAGGCATGAGCGACATTACGACCTATGCCCACTACTGGGCTGCGGGATACTGTCACGACTCCTATTACACTCAGGCCTACGCACCGTATTACTGGGCAAACCCGGCAACCGGTTACATTCTGTGGTGGCCGCGTTACTGCCAGGGTACGACCGTAGAAGGTGACTTCTTCAGCTCTTACAGCACGTTGGGCGCGCCGACCGAAGACGACAAGATGACCGTCGAGCTTCGCCTGCAAAGCCAGGGCGATACGTTCGACTGGATCGTGGGTGCCTACTACGAAGAAAGTAAGGATGCCTGGAAGGCGGACTTCGCGACGCCGACCCTCGGTGGCGACGGCCTGACCAACATGTTCCAGCGATCTGTGGCAGCGCGTTACTGGGAGTTCTACTTCTCGAACTACTACGGCACGCCGACGACCCTGCCAGGCGCAACCGCAAGCTGGTATTCGCAGAGTCAGACCGACTGGGAGCAGTCTGCGATATTTGGTGAGGCCACATGGCACATCAATGATGAGTGGAGCCTGACGGTGGGCGGTCGCTACTTCGAGCGTTCAAATACCAATTACTACCTCGTGAATCACCCTGGCGGATTCCCGGATGCAACCGGCGTCCCGGCGGGTGAGCCCGACATGGCTGTCGATGCGATTCGACAGATGCGCCTGGCGAACGGCGGATTGCCATTAGGCCGCATGGGTGAGGAAGACAAAGTCATTCCGAAGGTCAGCCTCAAGTACGCGATGAACGACAATGTCATGTTCTATGGCCTGTACACACAAGGCCTGCGTCAGGGTGGTGTCAACAGGAGCCGCGGTGTCCCTTTCTTCCCAAATACCTATGAAACGGACACGATGGACAACGTCGAACTCGGGCTTAAATCGACGTTCGCAGGCGGCAGAGGTCGCTTTAATGTCACTGCGTACAACATGGACTGGATCGACTACCAGTTGAACCTGGTCGACCCGGCGAGCCAACAGTGTCTTGATGCAGGCGGCGTCCCTGATCCGAGCATCTCGATCGACGGCGTGTGCGGCCAGCCATGGCAGGCAATCATCGCAAACGCAGGTGAAGCGCACATCGACGGTATCCAGGTGGAGCTGGATTATGCCTTCAATGACAACTGGCTGTTCGGCATGAACTACGAGGTGATGGAAGCTGAAACCGACACACAGCACGACCTGAACGGTGACGGTATCGACGACCTGGTTGCAGGCCTCAGGCTGCCACTCGTGCCCAGTTCCAAAGGATCGATGTGGCTCGAATACGCGGAACCGGTTGATATGTTTGGTGCTGACGAGTTCTTCATCCGGACACAGTGGTCGTACACGGGAGACAGCAAGAGTGTGCTCGAGCCACGTTCGAAGGCCGACGAACCAAACCCGCAGTTCAACAATCCGTCATACACGATCGGCGACGTACGTGTCGGCATCATCGGCGAAGACTGGCAGTTTGACATCTTTGTCAACAACATTACGAATGAGCGAGCGATCTACACGACGAACGACGGACAGTTCGAGTGGGGTGCGGCACAAACCGCAGAAGGTCGCGACCATCACCAGACCGTGTACACCAACCGGCCGAGGGAAGCGGGAATACGCTTCATGAAGCGCTGGGGTGACTAAGACCTGAAATTGGGGTGATATGAAAACGGGGCCTTCGGGCCCCGTTTTTTATGGACGAACCTGTTCAGCAACCTCGGCCGGATACTTTGCCATCCATTCTGACCGATGGTTTACGTAGTTAATTGTCGTAAGGCCAGACCTCCAGTCCATGAATTGCATTCCTGATATCCATTGACAGATTGACAAACCCGACCTTCTGGTCGGTCTCGAGATCATACAACGTGATCGTTGAAGGCGACGAACCGGCGGCGAGAAAGCGGTCGCCAACCGGGCAAAGGCCGCGGCCGAAAGCCTGGCGGGCTATCTTGCTGTCATCGATGCCAGCAAATTCGATTTCGGTTTCATCGTAGGAATGAATCGCATAGGCCGACTCGGAGCCACCAGCCTCGACGTAGCGAACGCAGTCGCTGGCCGTGTCATTGAAGAGCACACCGTCCTTCCAGGGCCTGGCATTGTGGGTGCCGGACGGCAGATTACATACTTCCGACACTTCCATACGATCGTTCAGGTGCAGCAGTGCATTGGTGCGCAGGCCGCTGAAATAGATGCCGGTGTTGTCGACAAACACCATGTTCAGGTGAAAGTCATTCACGGAACGCGGCCCGGCGCCTGCGGCCGGGTCATAGGCGAAGCCCGACCACTTGTCGTAGGGCTTCTGCAGCTGAAATGCCCAGTCGAACTCGTTGGTCTCGAGATTGAAGGACAACAGGCTGTCAAATCCGGTCGACGTCAGGAAAATACGTCCCGATTGCGTGCAGATTTCGTGGCAATGCTTGAGATGTTTATTCCTGTGCGAGCGTAGTATTTTGAAGTCGCGGTCGTAAACAAACAGCTCATCACTGGCCGCAATATAGATATCATCACCATTAAAGGTAATGCCTCGCAGACCACGGTCGGCGCCACGCCCTTCCCAATCAATGCCGTCCGTATTCCAGTCGACGTGTTGGGCACCCTCCTGCGCTTCGAAATCGACCGTGAATACGCCGCCATGGCTTTCGCCCTGCTGGCTTCCTCTGACAACGGACGTTGCTATGAGCTTGGGAAGCTTGATAGTCACTTAAAGTCTGTCCTGCAGGCCGTACCAGAGCACGCCGAGATTGACGAGCGTATTGCCCAGTATATTGATACCCGGAATTCGCGCTGCCGGCACACTCGACATCACATCGAAGCGTTCCAGTGTACCGCCGATCGTGTCGGCGATGATTTCGCCACACAGGTGAGTGACATTAACACCATGGCCGGAGTACGCATTGGAGTAAAGGACGTTCGGTGCAATCCGTCCCAGTTGTGCCACGCGATTGATCGTTACGGCGATGGTTCCGCCCCAGCCATAATCGATCTTGATGCCCTTGAGCTGGGGATAGGTTCGTTCCAGTTTCGGCCGATGATTGGCCGCAATGACATCCCTCTCATCGCCGAAGTACCGGAAGCGGTTGCCAAACAGCAGTCGTTTATCCGCACTCAGTCTGAAATATTCGAGCAGGAAATTCGGATCACAGACCGCGAGGTCGTGCGGATTGATCGAATCGACCTGATCGTCGGACAGCGGTTCTGTCGCAACGATATAGCTGCGTACCGGCAGGAATCGCGACCGTAGTTGCTGGTCGAGAAACTGGTAGGCATTGCCTGCCAGCAACACGAAATCGGCCGTAACCGAGCCCTCGGCGGTCGAAATTCGTACGGCATCGCCATGTTCTATCTTTAATGCTGCCGATTGCTCGTGCAGGACCGCGCCGAGTGACTCGGCGGCCTTCGCTTCACCAATACAAAGATTGAGTGGATGCAGGTGGCCATTGCCCATGTTCAACAAGGCACCGATGTAGTGCTCCGTACCCAGTGCATCACAAGTCTCGTCCCGTGACATCATGCGATGTTCGAACGGGTAATTTCGCCTGGCCAGTTCCTCGTTTGCAGCCTCGAAGTCTCTGAGGTGCCGCTCCTTCAGCGCAACATCCACGTAACCATGCTTCAAATCACAATCGATGTCGTAGCGTTCCACGCGATCTCGGATGATCTCGTGACCCCGCCAGCCCATATCCCAGATCATGTCGGCGTGCGCGGGATTCTTCTTTTCGAGCCGCGCGGTACCGCTGAGCCCACCGATCATTTGGCCGCCATTACGGCCTGATGCTCCCCAGCCGATTCGGTTTGCCTCGAGCACGCAAACCTTGTAGCTGCGCTCCGCCAGGGACAGGGCCGTAGAAATCCCGGTAAATCCTCCGCCGACCACACAGACGTCGGCCCGGATATCCTCCTTCAACCGGGGATAATCGGTGACCTCGTTGACGGTGGCCGCGTAGTACGAGCCGGTGTGTTCCTGTGCAAAATCCATGGATCCTTCCAACCCAGATCTCTTGTCAGGCTGTCGAGTATGAAGCATTCGGGACACCGGAAAAATACTTTTGCCCAACTTCGCCAGCGGCGATAATCCCGGTTCAGTCCCACGCTTTGAGAGCATTACCCTATGAGAATCGCCACCGCCTTCTTCCTCGCCGTCACGCTCGCAGGTTGCGTGCCGACAGAAGCACCCTCCGACGTCACGGGCGCCGACATGGTGTTGACCAATGGCCGTATCTATACCGTCGATGGGAACCGTAGCTGGGCCGAAGCCGTCGCCATCACCGAAGGCAAGATCAGTTTTATCGGATCAGCGGCCGAAGCAGAAGCATCGATTGGCGGCAATACGACTGTTCTAGACCTCGATGGCCGCATGCTGTTACCGGCCTTCCAGGACAGCCACATCCATCCCATCGGCGCCGGTATCGAAGCGTCTCGTGTCGATTTGAACGGGCTTGACGACGTCGGCGCCTACCGGGCCGCGATTGGCGAGTACGCAACGGCAAACCCGGATGTCGAGTGGATTACAGGTGGTGGCTGGTCAATGTCGGAATTCGGTCCCGGAGGCCGCCCGAGCAAGTCCATCATCGACGAACTGGTCCCGGACCGCCCTGCCTATTTGTCTTCCGCAGATGGTCATACCGGCTGGGCAAACAGCCGTGCCCTGGAGATCGCCGGAATTGACGACGACACGCCGAACCCGCCCGACGGGATCATCGATCGTGACCCGGAAACCGGCGAAACCATCGGCAGCCTCCAGGAAGGTGCGATGACAATGGTCACACGACATATTCCGCCGGAGACATTGCAGGACCGCATTGCAGGGCTCAGGTATTCCATTGATCTCCTGCACAGCTACGGAATCACAGCGATTACCGACGCCATCGTTAATCGCCCGGAACTCGAAACCTATGAAACACTTGACGCCAACGGAGAACTGGATCTCCGGGTTATTGGATCACTCTGGTGGGACCGTAATAGAGGGCTCGAACAGATGGATGACCTGATCGCCTTGCGCGACGAGTTCAATAACGGCGGCCAGCTTCGTCCGACGGCGATCAAGATCATGCAGGACGGCGTAATGGAGAATTACACTGCCGCCATGCTGGAGCCCTACCATGTTGAGAGCGGGACAAAGGGCATTCCCATGGTCGAACCGGAGCAACTGAGACAAGCAGTGGTTGCCGCCGATGCAGCAGGCTTCCAGGTGCATTTTCATGCGATCGGCACCGCCGCCGTCCGCCAGTCGCTGGATGCGATTGAAGAAGCGCTGCTTGAAAACGGTCAGAACAACCTCCGGCACCACATCTCGCACCTGCAGATGATTCACCCGGATGACATCTCCCGCTTCAGGGAGCTGGAGGCGATCGCCAACTTCCAGCCCCTGTGGGCTTACAACGATGATTACGTCACCGAACTGACGGTTCCGTTTGTCGGTGAGGAGCGCGCGCAGTGGATGTACCCGATCAAATCGGTCCTCGATACGGGGGCCGTCGTGGCCTTTGGCAGCGACTGGTCAGTCTCGACAGCTAATCCGTTGCCACAAATCGAGACCGCAATTACGCGCCTCAGCGCCACCGGCGAAGACTACCCCGTCATGCTGCCGGAGGAGCGTATCGATCTCGAATCAGCCATCGCCGCATTCACGATCAATGCAGCGTTTCTCAATCGACACGAGGACGTGACCGGCTCTGTCGAGGTCGGCAAGCATGCTGACCTGATAGTGCTCGATCGAAATTTATTCGACATAGACGCAGCGGACATTTCGGAGACCCGCGTGTTGCTGACGCTGTTTGGCGGCAAAGTCGTGCACGGGGACCCGGCCGCCCTTCAGACGTCACCATGAGTCAGGTCACCGTCATTGGCCTGGGCGCGATGGGTTCCGCCATCGCCAATGCCTTTCTCAATGCGGGCCATGATGTCACCGTCTGGAATCGCAGTGAGGACAAAGCCGGCCCCCTGAAGTCGTCTGGCGCACTGTGCGCGAACACGCCGGCAGAGGCGGTCGACGCAAGCCCGGTCATTGTCATTTGTATCGATGACTACGCCGCAACCCGGGCCCTGTTCGAGCAGTTCGAACTGGGGCCGGCGCTGAAGGGAAAAACGCTGGTGCAGTTTTCAACGGGGACGCCACGGGAAGCGCGCGATACCGAGGCAGGTGCAAGGCTGCACGACACTGGCTATCTCGACGGCGCAATCCTTGCCTACCCCCGGGAGATGGGCCACGACGGACTGGTCACAGTCTGTGGCGATGAAGGCACTTACACGGGCGTCAGGCGCTTGCTGGATGCCTTGTCGACTGATGTGCGCTACCTCGGCGAATCGATTGGTGCCGCGGCTGCTCTCGATATCGCTGTGATGTCGTACTACATCATGACGCACCTCGGATTGATCGAAGCTGCGCTCATCTGCGAATCGGAGGATGTGCGGGCCGACATGCTCGCTTCCGTGATCGTCGATTCCCTGCCGAGTGATGCAGAGGAAATTGCGCACCTCGGTGCGGCACTGCAGAAGAGCAGTTTTTCTGATCCGGGCGCATCAGTCGACGTTTACAGCAATATCCTGGACCGTATTCTCTCGCACTCCAAAGACAGATCGATTGACGCGCGCATCCCTGAATTCGCGAATACGCTTTACAAGGACGGGGTAAAAGCGGGTTTTGGCGATAAAGAAGTCGTCGCCCTGATCAAATTACTGCGCGGCTGACAGAAGCTCGCGGAGGGATCCGATCTCTGCCGCTTGCTGCAGGCATCGTTATTGTTGATAGTTGCCTGCCTGTTCTCAACCTGGCAGGGATATCTGGCAAGGGAAGCACAGAAGTTGCAGGCGAAATCGACTATTCCAACCCGGCGCGAGGAGACCGCCACTCTGATTCGCATCGGTGCGCCGCTTACAGCTGCCTACGTTGCGGAGATGGGCATGTTCATCACGGACATGATCATTGTCGGCCAACTGGGCAGCAATGAACTCGCAGCGGTTGGGCTTGCCGGTGACTGGTTCTGGGTGTTGCTGCTCATCGGCATGGGCGTCATTTCAATTGTTGGCGTCATCGCCGCCCAATGCCTGGGCGCGGGTGATCGGCAAGGTGTTGTCGACGCCGGCGAACAAGGGATGATCGCCGCAACGATCACCAGTATTCCCGTCATGCTCTGTGTCTGGTTTCTCGGCCCGGTCCTTGAATTCGCGAAGCAGGATCCGGCAGTCGTCGAACTGATCACCGGCTATTCGAAGGTACTGACCCTCGCCGTGCTCCCCGCATTATGGTTTGTCGTCCTTCGCCACTACATCACCGCCCTCGCCCACTCGGCGGCCATCGGCTGGATAACGGTCTTTGCCCTCGGCCTGAATGTCGCCCTCAACTACACGCTGGTTTACGGCAAGTTCGGATTTCCTGCGCTGGGCGTTGTCGGCGCCGGGATAGGTACAACCGCCGTTAACTGGATCATGTTTATCACCCTCGTCATCTACGTTTTACGGTCGAAATACATTGCCGGGCACCGGCCAAGAATCATCCCCCGTACGATCGATCGCTCGTTGCTGGGCGAAATCTTCAAGCTCGGCTTGCCTATTTCGATGACCCAGGTCCTGAACGGTGCCATGTTCACAGTCGCCGCTGTTGTTGTCGGCATCATCGGCGCAGCGACTCTCGCTGCGCAGCAGATTGTCTACAGCGTCATTTACATTGCATTGAGCGCAGCGCTTGCACTGGGTGATGCTGTTCGCGTGCGCGTTGCCTACGGCATCGGACGCCGATCGGTCGATGCGGCACGGCAATCTGCGCATGTGTCCATTACGCTTGCCGGTGTCACTACGCTTGCTGCCGCCCTGGTCCTGTGGCTATTCCCCGAAACCATAGTCGGCATCTACCTCGATACGACAGATCCCGAAAATGAGACCGTCGTCCGACTGTCCATCGTAATGTCGGTCTACGCCGGTATGTTCCTGCTCCTGGACGGGGTGTTGCTTGTGATCGCCAATGCCATACGCGGCTTGCGCGACACGCGTTCGCCGCTCTGGATTTCGATGGCCGGATACTGGGTGGTCGGACTCGGCAGCGGTGTGTGGCTTTGCTTCCCGCTTGGCTACGGCACCGAGGGCCTGTGGTGGGGACTCGTGACCGGCGTCGCACTTTCGAATATCCTGATGTTCTGGCGATTTACTGTACGCATTGCGCACGTGCGCCGATCGCTTGCCAAATTATAAGGAGTTGATGATTACATGAACCCACGACACCTCTTGCTGATCGCAGTCACCATGGTTTCCGCCTGCACACCTGAGCCTGTGCCGGTTCACTACGATTTATTGATCGTCAACGGCACGGTTTATGATGGCTCGCTGGCCGAACCGCGTGTCCTTGGCATTGGTATCGTCGATGATCGGATTGCGTCCATGGATGCGAGCGCCGACGCCGCTGCCAACACCGTGATAGACGCCACCGGCCTGACCATTGTGCCCGGCTTTATCGATCCGCATACCCATGCCGAAGCCGATATCTTTTCGACGCCGGGCAATGTAAATCCCAACTACCTTGCGCAGGGTGTGACGACCGTGTTCATTGGTAATGACGGTCGCGGCATCACAGACCGCGAGCAGGACCTGGCGCTGCTCGATAACCAGGGTGTGGGCACCAACATTGGCTGGTTCAGTGGACACAATACTGCCCGGGAATACGTTCTCGGCCTCGAGAACCGGGCGCCGACGGACGATGAACTCGAACGCTTGCAGGCGTTCGTCGAAGCCGATATGCAGGCGGGTGCACTGGGGCTTTCAACCGGTCTCTTTTACCGGCCTGGCAACTATGCCAACACCGAGGAAGTCATTGCGCTCGCGCGAGTGGCGGCTCGCTACGACGGCGTCTACGACTCGCACCTGCGTGACGAAAGCTCCTACAACATCGGTCTTCTCGGCGCCGCAGGCGAAGCTATCCGGATTGCTGAAGAAGCCGGCCTGCCCGTGCACATCGCGCACTTGAAGGCGCTCGGCAGGGATGTCTGGGGCCAAAGTGGCGACATTATCGGACTCGTTGCCGCCGCCCGCGAGCGCGGTGTGGTTGTGACCGCCGATCAATACCCCTACCGCGCCTCGGGTACGCGATTCAACAGCGCCCTGATCCCCCGCTGGGCCATGGCCGATTCCCGGGAAGCCATGTTCGAGCGGCTGGCCAACGCAGACCTCAGGGACCGTATCCATGAAGAGATGGAGCAGAATCTCTGGCGGCGCGGCGGCGCCGACAGCCTGCTCGTGACCGGCGATAGTGAGTGGCGCGGCATGACGCTGGATGAAATCGCCTTGGAGCTTGACATGGGCGCAACGGATGCCGCCATAGAGGTCGTGCGATCCGGCAATCCCAGCATCGCCTCGTTCAACATGAATCCCGATGACATCAGCGCCATTGCGATTCAACTCTGGGTAATGACAGGTTCGGATGGTTCACATGGTCACCCGAGAAAGTACGCGTCCTATCCGAAGGCATATCGTGACTTTGTCGTCGACACATCGCTGATGGGCATGCCGCAATTCGTTCATCGCAGCAGCGGCCTGGTGGCCGACACATTCGGGCTATGTGATCGCGGCTACCTGGCCGAAGGCAAGCGGGCCGACATCGCGATATTGGAGCTGGACCGATTTCGGCCGGTTGCAGATTTCGAAAATCCCGCCGAACTGGCGACCGGTGTCGTGCACCTGCTTGTCAATGGTCACGCGGCGATTCGTGACGGCGAAGTAACCCGGCGCCTGGCCGGGGAGGTCATTCATCGGCAAAATATCGAGTGCAGTCAATGAAAGCACTGAAAC
>CAZVWF010000044.1:15497-23139 GCA_964630795.1 uncultured Woeseia sp.
CGAAGCCCGGTCGATGCCACGACTCCATAGCCTGCTCGTCAGTCATAACGGCGAACTTGTGGTCGAAGAATACTTCAATGGCTTGTCACGCAGTCGCACCGCCAACGTGAAGTCCGTGTCCAAGTCGATCATGTCCGCGCTGATCGGCATTGCCATTGACCAAGGTCATATCGAAGGGCTCGATCAATCCATATCGGATTACTACGGAGACCGGATTGACGATGACCCCACCGGTTTCAAGCAACGCATCACGGTGGGCAACCTGTTGTCGATGCAGGCCGGGCTCGAGACCACGAGCTCCTACAACTTCGGTGCCTGGGTCTTAAGCGACGACTGGGTCGAGTTCGCGCTCAACCAGCCCGTCGAGGCGCCACCCGGCTCACGCATGCTGTACAGCACCGGCAACACACACCTTTTATCCGACATTCTGACCGCGGCGACCGGGCAATCCACGCTGGAGTTCGCCCGCGAGGCGCTGGCCCGGCCAATGGGCTTTCATCTCAACAGCTGGACGCAGGACCCGAACGGCGTCTACTTCGGTGGCAACAACATGGAGCTGACGCCACGACAGATGATGGCCTTCGGGGAGATGTACCTGAATGACGGCGAAGCGAATGGTCGGCAGGTCATCCCGACTGAGTGGGTGGAAACGTCACTGCAACCGAGAGTACGCTCGGAGCGGGATTCAACACGCCACTACGGCTACGGATGGTGGATGCGCGATATGGCCGGCGTGCCAACGACGTATGCCTGGGGATTCGGGGGCCAATTTATCCTGCTGGCGAAGGATCTCGACATGGTCGTGGTAACGACGTCGAGTAGTCAGCCCGGTGATACACGTCGTGCCCACACGCGCGCCCTTTACGACCTGCTCGAAGAGCAGATCATAGCGCCAGCGGTACACTCGCGCTCGGCAGGCCCGGCCGACTAAGGTGCAGATGGCCGCAGCAGCGGCTGACCCGCAAGTGCTCCCGTGATCTCGCCATCCCGGATCGCGAATTCGCCATTGACCATCACGTAAGCGACACCCTCTGACATCAGCCTGGGATTCTCGAAGGTCGCCAGATCCCGGTATCGATCGGGATCGATGACCGCAATATCGGCGATGTAGCCGTCACGAAGATAACCTCGGTCCGGTAGCCTGTAGAAGTCAGCAGCGAGTCCCGAGTAGCTCCTTATCACGAATTCCGGCGTGAGCAGGTTCTCCTCGAAGACGAAGTGCCGCATCTTCTTCGGAAACGCGCCGAAAGTCCGCGGATGAGTCGCCCGCTCCTCGGCTCTCGGCGTGACGCCGTCCGTACAGGTCATCATCCAGGCTTCCTGTGCCAACCGACGCGTGTTCTGATGATCGTACAACTCCAGGTTCATGACCGATGCATTATTCTCCCTGAGAATCCATTGCACCGTTTCTGCCGGGCTCAGTTCCTGCTCGCCAGCGATATCGAGCAGTGTCTTGCCATTGAGGTCAGTCCGCTGGTCGACGAACATGATCTTGTCGGCGCCACCGCGTATCCCGAGCATCGCGTCGGTCGCAGCCATAATCTCCGCGCTGGCCTCCGGTTCATCGAATCTCGCAATCATTTCCTCGGGGCCGCCGGCTGAAGCCCAGTACGGCATCGTGTAGGCACGCAGGTTGCTCTGGGTTGCCGTATATGGATGATGCGCCGCCCAGATGTCGACGCCACGGTCACGAGCATCGTTGATCAGCTTCGCGCCGAGCTCGGCACGGCCATAGTTGTGCGCACCTTGCAGATTGTAGTGGCTGAAGATGCCTCGGAGCCCGGACTCCTCGGCGATGCGTATGCCCTCCTTGACCGAGTCTTCGTAGCCGACGCCCTGGTACACCGCACCGAGATCGCGGTCATGTGTATCGTACAGGGCGCCCGCGTATTCTGCGGCGACAATGCCGAGCTCGATCACTTCGTCGGTCGAGGCATAGGTGCCGGGCACGTAGAACAGGCCCGTGGAGAGCCCGAATGCGCCCTCGTCCATTCCTTTGCGGACGAGGCCCTTCATCTGCTCCATCTCCACGTCGGTCGGTTCGCGATCTTCGTGACCCATGACGGCGTTCCGAATATGACCGTGCCCGACGAAGTGGATGGCATTCACGCCGATGCCCGATGCCCGCCATGCGTCGAAGCGACCCGTAACATCGGACGTGCCGCCGCCGTCCATTCCGAGCACGACGGTCGTGATGCCCTGGCGGAGATAGGGCTCAGCATCCTTCCCGTATTCCTCATCGAGCACCGCGTGACTGTGGGCATCGATAAAACCGGGCGCAACCCAGTGGCCGGTGGCATCGACCGTCTCGGTACCATCGATACCCGAAGACGCCGCATCACCGATGAAACTGATACGACCGTCAGCAATACCGATGTCGGCGATGACCGGCACACTACCGGAACCGTCGTAGACCATCCCGCCTTCGATCAGCACGTCGACCTGCTGACGTTCAGCCGGCGGGCTGCAACCCGCGAGGGAGGACAGGATAAAGGCGGCACACACCGCCAGCTTGTTGGTTTTCATGTTGTACTCCAGCGTTTCCGGGTGACTTGCCAGGTGTGCCAACGATACACTTGGACGCGGACAATAAAGACAGTGTTCTCCCATCCCGTCCAGAGGTCAATACCATGCATAAGAATATTCCAGCGCTGCCCGCGCTCCTCGTAATCGGAACCCTGTTCACCGTCACACATCCGGTGATTGCACAGGATGCCGATATATTGATCCGCAATGCACGTGTCGTGGACGGCACCGGCAGCCCGTGGTTCCTGAGCGACGTGGCCGTCACCGACGGCAGGATCAGTGCGATGAGCCGCAGACTCCACCTGGACGCGGACACGACCATCGATGCGGCCGGCCGGGTGCTGACACCCGGGTTCGTCGATGTACATACGCATGTCGAAGGATCGTCCCGACGGGCCGGGCTCGAAGGTCAGCCGCGCGCCGACAATTTCCTGCTCGACGGTGTCACGACGATCATCACCGGCAATTGCGGTGGCTCGGAGATCGACATAGGTGGGTATGCGGATCGTCTCGTGGGCCTCGGCATCAACGTCGCCAGCTTTATCGGCCACAACACGGTACGCCGGGAAGTCATGGGACCCGACGACCGGGCGCCGACCGATGCCGAGATGGAGCAGATGAAGGCGCTGGTCGAGAAGGCGATGCTGGATGGCGCTGTCGGTTTTTCGACGGGCCTGCTCTACGTGCCGGGCACATATGCCGAGACCAGTGAAGTCATCGAGCTGTCCCGGGTCGCGGCGGCACACGGCGGCGTCTACACCACCCACATCCGGGAGCAGGGCGCGAAGCTGCACGAGTCGCTGGTTGAGGCCATAACGATTGGTGTCGAGGCAGATATGCCGGTGCAGATCTCGCACCTCAAGGTCAAGGGGCCGTCGCGCTGGGGCACGATAGGCTCGGCGATCGACCTGATCGAGTCTTATCGGGAACAAGGGGTCGACATCGTCGTCGATGCCTATCCCTATGCACGGGCGAGTACCAACCTCGGTGTGAACCTGCCGCGCTGGGCCGTCGCGGGAAGTGCAGCCGACATCGCCGACCGGATCGAGGACCCGGAGGCCAACGAACAGATCGTCACCGGGATGAAAGACATGCTCGAAGACGGCGGCTACCCGGACTATTCGTTTGCCACCGTGGCACGCTTCCTGCCGAACGAGTCGTACAATGGCATGAACATCTCCGAGATCAACCAGCTGCGGGAAGGCGCGCCGAACATCGATGGGGAAATCACGACGATCCTCGACATGATGGTCGAAGGCGGTCAGGGTGGCGTCAGCCAGGGCGCGTCAATGGTCTATCACTACATGAGCGATGACGATGTCGATACGATCTACCGCTATCCGAACGCTGCGATAGCGAGTGACGGCGGCGTCATCGAACGGGGTGTCGGGCTGCCTCATCCCCGCTCCTACGGGACGAATGCCCGCGTCTTCGCGAACTATGTCCGCGAGCGCAATGTAATGATGCTCGAAGACGCGGTTCGGCGGATGACGTCGCTACCTGCGAGAGCGTTCTCATTTCACGACCGTGGCATCGTTCGGCCCGGGTTCGTCGCGGACCTCGTCCTGTTCGATCCGGACAAGGTACAGGACAAAGCAACTTTCGAAGACCCGCACCAGTACAGCGAAGGCTTCGACTACGTCATTGTGAACGGCGAGATTGCCGTGGCCGATGGCGAACTGACCGACGTCCGCGCCGGGGAATTCGTGCGGCACGCCGGCGGCGGCTGATCGCGATCCGGGAAAGCTCTTGACCGACGTCGGGAAAACAAAACACGCCTGGTCCAGCCGGCCAGCCTTCCTGCTTGCTGCGATCGGTGGAGCGGTCGGGCTCGGTAACCTGTGGCGCTTCCCATATATTGCCGGCGAATACGGTGGTGGCGCGTTCGTTCTCATGTATCTCGCGTTCGTGTTCCTGCTTGGCGTACCGCTGATGGCAGCCGAAATGTTGCTCGGGCGCAGAGGTCATCGCAGCCCGGTCAACTCCATCGCGGTCCTGGTACGGGAACACAATGCCAAACCGTTCTGGCGAGCGATCGGATGGATCAGTTTTGCGGTGCCGTTCATCGGCCTGAGCTACTACGCGGTCGTCGCCGCGTGGGCAATAGACTACCTGGCGCTCGCGGGAACAGGTGCCTTTGACGGGTTCGATGGCGCCCGCTCAGCGAACACTTTCCAGCTGCGCAGCGCAGAGTCCGGGTACCAGGCAGCACTGCATGGTGCCTTCGTGGCGATAACCGCCTGGGTCGTCGCCAACGGGGTGAATAAAGGTATCGAACGTGCTTCCAAGGTTTTGATGCCGACACTTTTTGTCGTCATGGTAGCCCTCGTGGTTCACGGGATGATCGCCGGAAACTTTGCGGCGGCCGCAGGATTTCTCTTCAACCCGGACTTCAGCGGCCTCACCGGGGAGTCAATCCTCGTTGCGCTGGGGCAAGCGCTGTTTTCACTGGGCATCGGCGTCGGCCTGATGATCACCTACAGCTCATACATGCCTCGGGAGTACTCGCTACGATCGTCGGTGACGATAATTTGCATCGGCGACACAATCGCTGCGCTGCTCGCCGGCTTTGCCATTTTCCCGATCGTGTTTGCCAGCGGCCTTGATCCGGCCGGCGGTCCGGGCCTGATATTCATTACATTGCCGGTCGCCTTTGGCAACATGGCCGGCGGAGAGTTTATCGGCTCATTGTTCTTCATACTGCTGTTGTTTGCGGCATTTACCTCCGCGATCGGCATGCTGGAACCGATCGTCGCCTGGCTCGAAGAGAAGAGACCCGGGCGTCGCAAGCAGATGGCCGTCGTTGCCGGTGTTGCTGTCTGGATACTGGGCCTTGGCTCCGTTCTGTCGTTCGGTAGCCTGTCCGACTGGCAGCCGCTCAGTTTTATCGGCATATCGAGAAACTTCTTCGGCATAGCCGATTTCACGGTCGCCAACGTGCTCGCACCTATTTGCGCCTTGCTGATCACATTGTTCGCTGGCTGGGTCCTCAAGCACAATGTCATCGAGGAAGAATTCGCCGGGGAAACGGAAGGGTGGAAGCTGTACTGGCGATTCGCCAATCGCTACCTGACGCCGGTCGCATTGTTCGTCGTCCTCATCGACCTGCTCACTGCCTAGGAACCATCACCTCGAGCATTTCAATGTCGGGCGACAGGTCCGCCAGGCAGCAGTCCATGCCGGGCGGAACAGCAATCGAGTCGCCACGCCCTAGCAGGACTGACGAACCATTCCGCAATGTCGCGCTGCCATTGAGCAGGAAGCAAAAACGCAGAGCCGCCGTGTGTGTGAGTGGCACATCACCACACTCACCCGTTGCACGAACGACTACAACCGACACAATACCACCCGTTGCGCAGGCGATCCCCGCGTTTCGATATTCCAGCCCTGGCACGTCGGCACGTTGCCATACTGCCCCGTCGGCCTGGTGAAATACGAATGTCTGGCCGCCAAAGTCACGATCAGGATGGTGCTTACCGGTCGGCAGGGTCATGTCGTGATCGACGAAGGTCTCGTGCTCCGCCGGGCAGGCAAGCTCAACGACTTCCATGTTGTCGGAGCTCTCCAGCACACGATGGCGTATGTGGGGCGGCTGCAGAAAACAGTCACCGGCTTTCATCAACATGGGCTCACCCTGGTCTTCGTAAACGACCCTGACCCAGCCATTGACGCAAAAGATGAACTGGAAGCGGATGTGGTGATGGTGCACGTAGTCCGGGACGGGTCCGCCTGTTGGGATGCGGATATGCGATGCGATGAACCGGCCGCCGAAGCGACCGGGAATCAAGTCGCGATATTGCATGCCGGCACGCCCTGCGCCGAAGCCTTCGGTATTGATCTGCGTGACAATCAGCCCGGGATCGCTGGTCCCGGCCGGGTCCCCTCCCCTGAGCGTCAGCTCGATACCCGGGCCCGACAACTCGACGACACGCGGGGAGTCTGCAGGATAGATGGACTGGATGGCGAAGCCCGCCTCGTCGACAAAGTACTTCAGCGTCGCGTCCAGGTCGCCACATTCGAGTACGACCTTAGCATTGTCAATGTGCCTGTCTGATTGGTTCATCGCGACATTATCCGTCAATCGGCCACTTTTGTAGAATGGTTCCCTATGGCCCCCGACATCGAGCTTTTCGGATTAACCATCAGCGAGCCCATGACGACGGCGACCGATTATCTTGTCACCGTGGTCGGCGTGTGGCTGGGCGCACGATTGCTTCGGTCAGGTAACGAATTCGGCAGCTCAACACAACTCTGGGGTGCCGGCTTCCTCATGGCAGGCCTCGCCGCATTCCTCGGCGGCACCAGTCATGGGTTTGCGACCTACCTTGGCGGTAACGCCGGCTTCCTGACCTGGAAGGCGACCGTCTACTCGATCGGCTTGTCAGCGTGTTTTGCGCTCGCTGGCGCCATAGCCGGTGCATCCCTCGGCGTGGCGACCCGGCGACGTTTCCACGAACTGAATATCCTCGCCTTCCTGGTCTACGGTATATGGATGATCAACCACGGCGGCTTTATGTACGTCATTCTTTACTATGTACCCGCGATGATTGCGATTGCGGCCTTCAGCGGACACGCCTGTTTGAGGGCCACGGAACCCGGTCCCCGATGGATCATAGCGGGGGTGATCGCGACAATGGCTGGCGCCGCAATCCAGCGCAGCAGGCTTACGCTACACGTCCACTTCAATCACAACGACCTTTATCACCTGGTGCAGATCGTCGCGCTGTGTCTCTTCTATCGTGGCGTTGTGTTGTCCACAACGCGGCAAGGAAAGGCTCGCGGCGCGACGACGGCTTGATAAACAATACCTGCACGTCACCAATCGCCCGTTCCCTGAAGGCGCCCTCGCAATAACAGTAGTAGTAATGCCACATGCGCAGGAATTCTTCTCCATAGCCCATCGGCAAGATCTCGTTCAGGTTATTGGTAAATGATTCGCGCCAATGTCTCAGGGTCTCTACGTAATGGGCGCCAATGTCCTCCAGGTGATAGATGCGCATGTTGGTATTACGCGTTACAGCATCAAGGATCGCGGTAAGCCATTTTACCGCGGCGAACCCGGGATACCGGCTACACAGCAGGCGCCAAACTCATAGCTACATTGCCCGCGTGAGCC
>CAZVWF010000045.1:0-22179 GCA_964630795.1 uncultured Woeseia sp.
ATCGTCAATATTGGCGGCCCGCGTCGAACGATTTACGAATATGCGTCGTTGCGAAATCGGGATGTGCAGAAGATCAAGCGGGACGATTCGGTATTTGAGTCTCCGGCGGACACGTCGCTTGATCTGTCATGCTGGAAGCAATACCAGGAAGGGAAAGCCATTGTGCGTCCAGTACAAGAGTGCCGGGTCTGTGGCAGCGACCAATTGGTCAAGTACCTCGACCTGGGCATGATGCCGCTGGCGAATAACCTGGCGCCATCCGCAGCCGCCGCACTGCAAATGAACCGATTCCCGATGCAGGTACAGTTCTGCGAACAATGTGCGATGTCGCAACTGACAGTTGTCATTGATCCACGGGAAATGTTCTCGCATTACACGTATCGCTCCTCGGTCAGCAAGGGCTATGCAGAGCATTGCCGCGCAATGGCGCGTTCAACGGGCAAGGCGCTGGATTTGTCGGCGGGGGATCTCGTCGTTGATATCGCCGGCAACGACGGCACATTGCTGGCCGAGTTCCATGAGGAACTCGGCGTCAGTGTCCTCAATGTCGACCCTGCCGGGAATATTTCCAAAATAGCCATTGATCGCGGTGTGCCGACGATCAACGAATTTTGGTCCGGCGATGTTGCGGAGCGAATTGTGACTGACCACGGACGGCCGAAGTTGATCACTGCGACGAACGTCTTTGCGCACGTTGATGATGTTCGCGGTTTTGTAACCGCGGCGAAGGACTGCATGGCTGATGACGGTGTGCTGATGCTGGAATTTCCGTATGGCGTTGATTTCATCGAGCATCGGGAGTTTGACACCGTTTATTTCGAGCACCTGAGTTATGTGTTGATCAAACCGGTCGTTGAACTGGCGAATTCGTCAGGGCTGGAAGTTTTCGCGGTCGAAAAATATGACATCCATGGTGGCACTGTTCGAGTATTCATTGGCAATCCCGGCAATCATTGCGTTGAATCATCGGTACAGGATTACCTGGATCGAGAGGCAGAGGCTGGGTTTCACGGTGTAAATCGATATCTGGCCTGGAGCCGGGAAATTGATGAGTTGATCGAGCAGTTATCGAACGAGCTGCGGACGCTTCGCGAGGCAGGCAATAAAGTGGCAGCCTTTGCCGCCTCGGCCAAGGGCAATACGCTGCTCAATGCCTGCCGGCTTGATCGTCGGTCGATTGCCTACATCGTTGATGATACGCCGGAGAAAATCGGCCGCTTTTCGCCGGGAACAGGTATTCCGATTGTCGATCGATCGGTTCTGGCGTCCGATCCGCCGGATTACCTGGTCATCCTGGCGTGGAATTTTGCGCGTGAAATCATCGACAATACGGTGGAGTTCGAAGGCAAGTACATCATTCCGATTCCGGCGTTCAAAGTGACGGAGGGGGCTTCGGGTGGCTGACCAGACAAATAAAGGAATCATTCTCGCCGGTGGTGCCGGTACCCGGTTGCATCCATTGACCCTGTCTGTCAGCAAGCAACTGATGCCGGTTTACGACAAGCCGATGATCTACTATCCCTTGTCAACGCTCATGTCGGCAGGGATTGCAGACATTCTCATCATAACGACCCCGGATGACCAGGCGGCCTTTCAAAAACTCCTCGGTGACGGGCACCAGTGGGGTATCGAGTTGACCTACGCGGTACAAGCAAAACCCGAGGGGTTGGCTCAGGCGTTCATTATCGGTGAGTCGTTCATCGGTCAGTCATCGGTTGCCCTGATTCTCGGTGACAATATTTTTTACGGCCATGGATTACGCCGCCAGTTACGAACGGCGGCTGAGCGCAGCGATTCTGCAACGGTCTTTGCGTATCACGTCAATGACCCGGAGCGGTATGGCGTCGTGCATTTCGATCATGACGGCACGGCGCTGGGTATAGAGGAGAAGCCTGCGCAACCAAAATCCGGTTATGCAGTGACCGGCCTCTATTTCTATGACCACCGGGTTGTAGACATGGCGAAAGCGTTGACGCCTTCACCGAGGGGTGAGCTGGAGATCACCGATATCAACCAACAATACCTCGATAATGGTGCATTGCATGTCGAGGTGATGGGGCGTGGCGCCGCCTGGCTTGATACCGGGACACATGACTCGTTGATGGAGGCGTCGCAGTTTGTACAGATCATCGAGCATCGCCAGGGGCTCAAGATTTGTTGCCCGGAGGAGATTGCCTATCAGAATGGGCTGATAGATGACAAGCAACTCGAATTCCTGGCGGATCAACTCGGTAAGAGCGGGTACGGTCAGTACCTCCGCACCATTATGGGCACTCGGCGGCAGTGATGAAGTTTACGCCAACACGCCTCGTTGAGGTTGTCCTGGTCGAACCGGACGTTCACGCAGACGACAGAGGTTTTCTTGCCGAGACGTGGCGCGCTGATCTGTTCGCGGCGGCGAATATCGATGCACAATTTGTCCTCGACCTGCATTGCCGGTCGATCAAAGGAACGCTGCGGGGCCTGCACTACCAGGTCCATCAGACCCAGGGAAAACTGGTTCGCGTGTTAAGCGGCGAAATCTACGACGTCGCTGTCGATGTTCGGGCATCGTCGCCAACCTTGGGCCAGTGGGTCGGGGAGACGCTGTCTGCCGGCAATCGCCGCGCGCTTTGGATTCCGCCCGGATTTGCGCATGGCTATTTCGTGCTGAGCGAAACGGCGGACAT
This sequence comes from uncultured Woeseia sp., assembly GCA_964630795.1. Classification (GTDB taxonomy): domain Bacteria; phylum Pseudomonadota; class Gammaproteobacteria; order Steroidobacterales; family Woeseiaceae; genus SZUA-117. The sequence goes on from CAZVWF010000045.1 coordinate 2,670, forward strand.
CGAGTACAAGTTAACGGATTACCATGCACCGGATCATGAGCGGACAATTCGCTGGGACGATAAAGAACTGGCGATAGCGTGGCCGATGGATGAAAGCCACGAATGCACGGTTTCTGACAAGGACCGGGCAGGGCAGTCCTTCAGAGAAGCGGATTATTGTGCGTAAGGTATTGGTAACTGGCGGTGCCGGATTCATTGGTGCGAATTTTGTTCGGTACTGGGCCGAACAGTATCCTGATGACCGAATTGTTGTCCTGGATGCGCTGACTTACGCTGGCAATCGAGAAAACCTGGCCGGACTTGAGTCTCACGATGCATTCGGCTTCGTGCACGGCGACATCGGCGATCAGCCACTGGTTGAATCCCTCATCAAGGAGGAGGGTCTCGATACGATTGTGCATTTTGCGGCCGAGTCGCACGTCGATCGTTCCATCCACGAGCCTGACGCATTTATCCAGACCAATGTCAGCGGCACCCACACACTATTGAAGGTCGCGCGCGAGGCGTGGCTGGATAGCGACAGCGCACCGGGTGACCACCTGTTCCACCATGTATCCACGGATGAGGTCTATGGGACGCTGGGTCCGGATGATCCCGCATTTACAGAAAAGACGGCATATGCGCCGAACTCACCCTATGCAGCGAGCAAGGCGGCATCCGATCATTTGGTTCGCGCCTATCATCACACCTATGGTCTCAATGTCACGACGAGCAATTGCTCGAATAATTATGGGCCCTACCAGTTCCCGGAAAAGCTGATACCGCTGATGATCGTTAATGCGCTCAATGGCAAGCCGCTTCCGATCTACGGTGATGGATCAAACATTCGCGATTGGCTGTATGTTGAAGATCATTGCCGGGGTATTGAACTTGTCATTAATAAAGGCAGGAAAGGTGAGACCTATAACATTGGTGGCGACAATGAGTGTGCCAATATCGATATCGTCCATACGATATGCACAGCGATTGACGAACTCTTTGTTACCCGCCCGGAACTGGGCAAACTCTTTCCGGAGGCTCCGGCAGCTAAGGGCGGTCGAACAGATACCCTGATCACCTTCGTCAAGGATCGCCTGGGACACGACTGGCGCTATGCGATCGATGCGACCAGGTCTTCCGACGCGCTCGGCTACTCGCCGCAGGAAGACTTCAGCTCAGGTCTGGCGCGGACCATAGACTGGATGATCGAGCACCAAACATGGTGGCGCGCCGTGATGGACGGCAGTTACCGCGACTGGATTGAGACCAACTACGATTGAGCGACCTGGTTCGCCTTTGCTCTCTCGCTCAACCAGTTACCGCTCCTCAAGACGCCTTGGTAGTAACGTATTAATCTGCCCAGCATGCGCCACCGTATCTTGAGGTTGGTTACCCGGCTAAGGGTAAGAACGTTCAGAACCGATGCCAGCATAAGTCCGGGCAGGCGCAGCAGCGCAATAAACAAATGCGTTGCAAACCGCCGAATTCCAGAGAAGTGATTCTGCACATAGACATGCTTTGAAATAATAACCTCGAGCTTGGTCATCGTTTTGACATCGACATTGATTCTGCTCGAACCGCCATGTTCGTGAATAACTTGCACGTCCGGCGTACAGGCTACCCGCAGCCCCGCGTCCTGCGCCCGCTTGCACAGGTCAGCATCCTCGACATACATCCAGTAATCCCGTGACCACCCGCCGATACGATTCAGGTCGGCGCTATCAATCAACAGGAATGAGCCCGTAATCCAGTCGCAGTACACCAGCGCATCGTGTCTGCCACGTGGGTTTGGCTGGCGCCAGGGGATCAGCAGGCGCATTAAGGATTTCAGCAGTTTGCTCTGGTTCAGGAAGCCAGGAAACTCGTCAAAAACCTTTTGTGGCTTCCCATGGGTTCCGACCTGCCTCGGCGTAATGATGCCGACCTCGGGGTGCCTGGACTTCTCGGACATCAGCGCACGTATCTCGTCCACGGTAGCGATGACATCCGGGTTCATGAATAACAGGTGTTCACCGATTGCGCGCTCTACACCGATGTTACAACCCATGCCGAAGCCACTGTTTTGAGGATTCCCGATCATCGTGACCCAGGGAAACCGTTCCTGGTGAATGGCGAGCTCGGCGTCGTTCGTTTCGTTGTCCACGATGATGACTTCCCAGTCGTCCGGGAAGCCATTGCTCAATACCTCAAGTGCTGCCCGGATGTGGTGCCAGGCTTTGTAATTGACAATGATGATCGAGAGTTTCACGAATCTGCGGAGGCAATCGCTCGGGTTCGGGACAGAAAGTAGACGATGAGGCCGGAGCCGATGATCCCCAGGCCGAATAATCCCTCGACGGGCCGGTTCATCAGGACAAACCACAGTGTCCAGCCGGTAAGCCCGAGGTAGATCAGGGGTGGCAAGGGATAAAGAAACGTGCGGTAGGGCCTGTCGAGATCCGGCTGCTTCCAGCGCAGTACGAAGACCCCCATGACCGTGGCAAAACTGTTTAGTGCCAGCGTAAAGCCGGCAAATACGAGAATGGACTCGAATGTCGAAGACATGACAAACAGGATCGCCAGCGCTGACTGTACGTAGATTGCGGTAACCGGGATCCCGTCGTCATTCGTGCGCGACAAAATGGAAAGCGCTTTGAAGTCTTCGCCGATGACCTGTAACACGCGAGGGCCCGCCAGCGTCATCGCGCTGACAGTTGATACCAGGAGGAGTGCGAGAACCAGTCCGGTAAACTGGCCGCCGGTCTCTCCGAACGCCCAGCGGGCAGCGATAAACCCGACTTCGACCTCGCCCTGCATTTCGGCAATGGGTGCCGCAAAAAGGAAAACATAGTTGAGTGCCACGTACAGAACCGTCACGATGAGTGTGCCGGTCAGCAGGATCCAGGGCAGGGTCTGCTGCGGATCCTCGAGTTCACTGCTCAGGTATGTGGCGGCATTCCAGCCTGTGTAGGCATAGCTCACGTAGATGAGCGATACCGCGAAGGCGCCGCTGACCATAAGTGCACCATCTCCGCTGGCGGGTGTGAATCGCACCGGCTGAGGGGCGTCTACCAGCAGTATCGCGATCAGGCAGAAAAGAACGATCACAGCTACCTTGAGAATCGTGAAAATCACCTGAACCCCGCCACTGCTGCGCCGGCTGCTCCCGTGAATAATCGTCAGGCCTATGATCAGCCCGGCTGCCAGGATACGTTCAAGCCAAAGGCTCGACTCGCCCGGCAATATGGAAGTCGCGTAGGCGGCGAATGTCATGGCGGCCAACGCGGTTGGCCCGGCGAAGCCGATGGTGGCGGATGTCCAGCCTGACACGAATCCGGCAGCAGGATGGTAGATGCGGGCCAGGAAGTTGTATTCGCCGCCGGAGCGGGGCAGAGCAGCGCCGAGTTCTGCGTAAGTCATTGCACCGCAAACTGCGATCAGCCCGCCGATGGCCCATAGCATCAGGATGACGAATCCGGACTGTATGTCCAGAAGCTGGAACCCCAGGCTCGTGAAGACCCCCGTCCCGATCATGTTGGCTATGACAACCGCCGTGACCGTCGGGAAGCGAAATTTTCTGGCAGGCATCGTGTTTATGGCCTTTTCCGGCTTCTGTTGCGCGCATTATTGCGGGTTTTGAGTCCTCGATGCACCTGATTTTGCAGACCAATTAGCGGGCCGGCTGATTTGAACGGCCTGATTACACGGCTGGCATTCACGAGGTGGGGCATGGCAGGCGATTCATACGGTGTCCCCGGTTCCCTGATCGTGGGCACATCATTGCTGTCAAAGGATAAAGACCGTCATCTCCAGGGCTACAGTCGTTACTGCGTGGCCTGCCGCCTAGGGTTTCAGTTCGAAGTCGTCTGCATCGCGGTGAAACGCGAAGCGATCGCGAAACTTCTCCAGTGCGGCAATCTCCAGCGTTGCGGTAGCCGTTCCCTCCGTATCACCCAGATCGACCATCTCTTGCCCGATATAGTCCACGATCGCGCTGCCGCCAGAATAGGGAAGGTCATTGCCATCCACGCCGACGCGATTGACACCGACGGCGTATGACAGGTTCTCTATGGCGCGGGCGCGCAGCAAGGTGTCCCAGGCCAGTTGTCGCCGGTTCGGCCAGTTCGCCACATAGATCAGTACGTCGAAGTTTCCCCGATTTCGGCTCCAGACCGGGAAGCGCAGGTCATAGCAGACCATCGGGCAGATACGGAATCCGTTAAGTTTGAAAACAATCCGATCATGGCCTTGCGAATAGTGGTTTTGTTCATCGGCGAGGCGAAACAGGTGTCGCTTGTCATAACTGACGACCGGGCCGTTGGAATCAACGCAGAAGAAACGATTGTAGTAATCGTCACCGTCCCTGATGATCAGGCTGCCGCAAACGGCCGCATCGACCTGCGCCGCCATGGACTGCATCCAGGCCACTGACTCGCCGTTGGCCGTTTCAGCGAGACTGGGCGCATCCATCGAAAAACCGGTGGTGAACATCTCGGGTAAAACGATGAGATCGTTTTTTTCATCCAGGTTACCAATAACCTTGGTAAACATTGCGCGATTGGTCGCCGCATCGTGCCAGGCGAGATCGGCCTGAACAATCGTGACGTTTAAAGTTGACATAGTCGGGAGGCAGCCTCTTCAAGAATATGGTCGTCCTTCGCGAAACAGAACCGGAGGAGACGCGCGTCCATCGCCTGCTCGCAAAATACCGAAACAGGAATAGAGGCAACGCCAATCTCGCGCGTCAGCTTTTTGGAATATTCGACATCGGCTTCATCCGTGATTCCGCTGTAATCCAGGATCTGGAAAAACGTCCCTTTCGCCGGACGGAAGGTGAACCTGGAATCTGCGATGAGCGCACAAAAGCGGTCCCGTTTCTCCTGGTAAAAGGCAGGAAGCCCGTTGTGGTGCTCGGGCGTGCTGCTCATGAAATCTGCAATGGCCAGTTGGACCGGTGTGATGACGGTGTAACAGACCCACTGATGGATCTTGCGAAACTCTGCCGTCAGCTCGGGAGGCGCTGCGCAATAGCCAACCTTCCATCCGGTCGCGTGGTAGGTCTTGCCGAACGACGATACGACGAACGAACGCGCCCAGAGCTCGTCGTGGGTTGCGAGACTCCAGTGGCGTTGCCCGTCAAACACGATGTGTTCGTAAACTTCATCGGACAACAGATACAGATTGGTGTCCCGGACAATTTCGGCGAGCGTGTCGAGATCGGATGGCGTCAGGATGGCGCCTGTCGGATTGTGGGGGAAGTTAAGAATGATCAGCCGGGTTTTCGACGTGATCGTCTCTCTCAAGCGATCGTAATCGATGTGAAAGTCCGGATTGCTTGCGGACGTAATTAACGGCAGATGGATCGTTCTGCCACCGGCCAGTGTCACGGCAGGTTCGTAAGAGTCGTAGGCCGGATCGAGGACGATTACTTCATCGCCCGGATGGACTACCGCGTGTATGGCCGCAAACAGCGCCTCCGTCGCGCCATCGGTCACCGTTACCTCGGTGTCAGCGTCGACCTCACGGCCATAGAGGTCGGCGAGCTTGCCGGTGACGGCATGGCGCAGCGCTGGCGTACCCTGCATCGGGGCATACTGGTTGGCGCTGTTTTGCAGGTAGTGATTGACGCGATCCAGCAATCCCTGCGGCGGCTCGAAGCTGGGAAATCCCTGTGACAAGTTGATAGCGCCGCACTCCTGCGCCAGTGCACTCATCACGGCAAATATCGTCGTGCCTGTTGCCGGCAGTTTGCTGTCCATGTTGCGGTCGATCAGGAGACCGGCGGGACTTCCCACCCGTCCGGTATCGGGCCCTGGTCCATGATGACTTCCCGGTGATGGCTCCAGGTGACGTGAATGGCTTCCGTGGTACCGATGCCCGCGCCACGCGGGTCGCCACCCGGACCAAACCAGTGATTTTGTGGCGCGCCCGTAGTGCGTGCACGAATGCCACAGTAGGTCGTGCCGTTCACCGTTGCACCCAGGACTTTGCTCTGGAAATCAACGTCGCGGCTGACCACGGCTGCGGTCAGGTGATGCGACATGCGTTCAAGCATGTCGAGTACCTTGTCGAGTTCGTCATCGCCGTAACTGATGATGACCTGGAAAGGACCGAACAACTCTGTCGTAATCAGGTCAAAGTGTTCGCCCGCTGCGGCATCGATCGGAACGCGAATGGCTGTCGCTTCCATTGCGCCATAACAGTCAGGAATACAATGGCCCTCGAGTGGTTTGCCGCCGAACAGGAGCTCCGCGCCAGGCACAGCCATGATTGAATCGATGTGCGCCTGTATCTGGTCATTGGTCCAGGTCAGGACCGGTCCGATCGTCAGGTCGCCGAGGCTTCGCCGGGCAGCGAGTTCGGCAAGCCTGGGTAGCAGACCGTCGATCCAGTTGTCGTGCGCGAGTACGATGCTTTGTGCGGAGCACTTCTGACCGGTCGCATTGTAGGCATCTTCATCGCATTGCCATGCGACGTAATCCAGCAGTTCGGGGTGGTAGTCGGGCCCAATGACCTTCCAGTCGAATCCCGCATCCTCGATTCGGACTGCCCCGTTCATCACTTCCGACAGATGCTCAGCAACACCGCTCGAACCGGTGAACTGGACGAGGCGAATGTGCTCCCGGGACGACTCGATAAATTTGCCCATCGTCGTCCCTTTACAGTGGATGACGTCGAGATCGTTGGGATCGAGGCCCGCGTGGATCAGGAGGCGAACGAACTGCTCCAGCACGACGCTGACCTTGGTTTCCGGCTTCACCAGGGGGCGATTGCCCATGGCGAGGGCGCCCATCAGTTGCAGCGCCGGGATTTCCAGCGGGAAATTGAAGGGGGCGATAATGACGACCGGTCCGTACGGCCATCGATAACCGCGGGATTCCTGGCCATTGTGATTGCCCGGATTGGAGAATCCACGGGCGAGAAAACGCACGCCGTCGCCGGCGAGGTTTTCGAGAAAAACGCGCGTAACGACCACTTCGCCCAGGCACTGGTTCCAGCTTTTCGGCATGACCCGCTGGGTCAGTTTCGTGAAATAGGCTTCGACGTCGGGCTGGGCGAGCAGGGCAGCCGCGCGTGCGCAAACCTGGCCCAGGTAGACATAACGATCCGGGTTTTTGATCGGGTTGTGCATGCCCGACTTGGGACAGCTTTTGAGGCCATCGAGGTAAGGGGTCAGGTCACTGGTCGTCGGTTCGCGTACAAACGTCTCACCGTTCATTGGGTCGATCAGGTCGTAATAATCGCCATCGCCATCGACCCACTGGCTGCCAACGAGGTTCTGCAGAATTCCTGGATTACCTGCTGTCATTCCGTCGAACGGGTCGACAGTCGCAAACTCGGGTACTCGGGACATGCTGATCTCCTGACTCTTGTTATCGTTTCCCGGCGTCGCGGAATTCGAGAGGATAGCAATGTCTGGGGTTAGGGGCGATAATCGCGGCCGGTCCGCGTCGGCTTCCCCGCGACGGCCACCCGTGAACCCCGTCAGGCCCGGAAGGGAGCAGCGGCAGCGGTGACGCCGGGTGCCGGGGAGTGGCTGGCGCGGGCCACTTCAAATGGAGGCTGTGGACCTTTGGTCACATTGGTACACTGTCCCGTCCGACGACATAAAAATGACAGCGGTCTTCTGAATTTCAATGAGTTACCTTGTACTTGCCCGAAAGTGGCGGCCCGGGAATTTCGCGGAAACAGTGGGGCAGGAGCATGTGCTCAAGGCACTGACGAATGCGCTCGAGACCGAGCGCTTGCACCATGCCTACCTGTTCGCCGGTACCCGCGGCGTGGGCAAGACCACCATTGCACGAATTCTCGCCAAGGCGCTCAATTGCGACATGGGCATTACTGCCGAGCCCTGCGGGGAATGTGCAGCATGCACTGAAATCGACGAAGGCCGATTTGTCGACCTGATAGAAGTCGACGCGGCTTCCAAAACCAAGGTAGACGATACCCGGGATCTGCTGGACAACGTCCAGTATGCGCCCGCACGAGGTCGATTTAAGGTCTACCTGATCGACGAAGTGCACATGCTGTCAAAAAGTTCTTTCAATGCGCTGCTAAAGACGCTCGAGGAGCCGCCTCCGCACGTCAAGTTTCTCCTTGCTACGACGGACCCGCAGAAATTGCCGGTCACCGTCTTGTCGCGCTGTCTGCAGTTCAATTTGAAACGATTGACGCCCACGTTGATTCGCGAGCGGCTCGAATTGATCTGCAAGGAGGAGTCGGTCAATGCAGAGCCGGCCGCGCTGGCAATGATCGCCCGGGCCGCGGACGGCAGCCTGCGCGACGCGCTCAGCCTGCTCGATCAGGCCATTGCATTCTGTGGTGGTGAGGTTGCCGAAAGTCCCGTTGCTGAAATGTTGGGTACGATTGATCAGCAGCATGTTACGAGGCTTCTGCACCTGCTGGCCGATGGCGACGCAGGAGGAATGATGAGCGTTGTTGGTGAACTGGACGAACAGTTTCCGGATTACGCGCGATTGCTGGATGATCTTGCCCGGATGCTGCAACGAATCGCTGTATTCCAGGTTGTGGGTTCCGTCGAAAGTGACGAGGCCTGGGATGACGCCGAGATTGCAAAACTGGCTGACAGTATCGGCCAGGAAGATGTTCAGCTTTTTTACCAGATCGCCGTGACGGGCCGGCGGGATCTTTACCTTGCTCCCGACCCTCGTAGTGGCGTAGAAATGACCTTGCTTCGTATGCTGGCATTTCAGCCGGGCGGGGCGGTTCGGCAACAAACTGCGATCAAGGAAAAGTCGGCGACCCGGCGGTCTGCCGTCCCGGTTGCAAGCAAGGTGGAGTTAGCTTCAACTGAAGAGCTTGCCTCGGCTGCGACCTGGCAGGAGCCGGACTGGAGCGAGCTGATGCCGAGGCTTGATCTCACGGCAGTCAGCCGACAGTTGGCCAGCAATTGCGCCTACCTGCGTCGTGAAGGCGATACCGTGTATCTCAGCCTGGACAGCCGGTCCGAGTCCTACCTGACCCGGGAGCGGGAGCAAAAGCTTGCGGCAGCACTGTCCAGGTATTTCGGCGAGACGATCAAAGTCGACATTGCCGTTGGCGAGGTAGAGAAAGAAACGCCGGTTCAGACCGAAAAGAGGATGGAAGTCGAGGAAATCGACGCCGCTCGAGCCGGTCTTGAAGCGGATCCCAACGTGCGAGCGCTCAAAGATATGTTCGGAGCCGAACTCGTCGCGGATTCTGTCGAACCACTGTCCGACAAATAAGATATCAACAACGCATTGTGCCAGGACCAGGAGTAAGAGGATGAAAGGTGGTATTGGCCAGCTGATGAAGCAGGCTCAACAGATGCAGGCCGATATGCAGAAGGCCCAGGAAGAGATGGCGAGCCTGACGGTGATCGGTGAATCCGGCGCAGGTATCGTCAAGATCACCATGACCTGTAAACATGAAGTGCGCGGTCTGGAAATTGATGATTCGCTGGTGGGTGACGACAAGGAGATGCTCGAGGACCTGATCATTGCCGCGTTCAACGATGCTGTCCGGAAGGTTGAGCAGACCGTTCAGGAGAAGTTTTCCGGAATGACAGCAGGCATGAACCTGCCGCCCGGGATGAAGTTGCCATTCTGAGCTGTTGCCGCCTGCTATGTCCTACTCGCCGTTACTATTACGCCTGATCGAGACGCTGCGCTGCATGCCGGGCGTCGGGCGAAAGTCGGCGCAACGCATTGCGTTTCATTTGCTGGAGCGTGACCGCAGCGGTGCAGGTGAGCTGTCCAAAGCGCTCGCTGACGCGGTTACGGGTATAGGCCAGTGTTCGCGATGCCGCATGCTGACCGAACATGAATTGTGCAATATTTGCTCGGCCTCGGGACGCGATGAAAGCCAGCTCTGTGTGGTGGAGTCACCAGCTGACGTTATGGCGGTAGAGGATGCGACCGGCTACCGGGGCTTTTATTTTGTGCTGATGGGGCACCTGTCGCCACTTGACGGCATTGGTCCTGGCGAGCTCGGTATCAAATTGCTCGATGAACGGCTAGGCGAGGGGAAGGTGCGCGAGTTGATCATTGCGACCAATCCGACCGTCGAAGGCGATGCAACCGCACACTTCCTGTCAGACCTGGCCGGCAAGCACGACATCGAGGCAAGTCGGATTGCGCATGGCGTACCCCTGGGAGGCGAACTCGAATATGTTGATGGTGGAACGCTGTCGCATGCTTTCTTCGGGCGTCGCGTTGTCGACTGATTTTGCGAGGAATCGATAATGACTGATCCGGAGTGCCTGTTTTGCAAGATCGTTGCGGGAGACATTCCTGCCGATATCGTTTATGAGAACGACAGTGTCGTTGCCTTTCGGGACATCAACCCGCAGGCGCCTACCCATGTGCTGGTCATACCCCGACAGCATATCGCGACGATCAATAATCTTGAGCCCGCCGATGCCGAAACCGCAGGCAGGCTCTATCTGGCGGCAAAAGAGATCGCAGCAGCGGAGGGATTTGCAGAGGCGGGTTATCGCGTGGTGATGAACTGTAATGCGGCGGCCGGTCAAACCGTGTTTCACATTCACCTGCATCTCCTGGGTGGACGCGATCTTGGTTGGCCGCCAGGCTGATTGCTAACGTCGTCGTTCGGCGAGATCCCGGGTCAGCACCATCAGCCGTTTGTAGCTCTCGTAGCGTCGCGCGCTGACATCACCTGCATCCACTGCCGCTTTGACGGCACAGTCAGGTTCGCGCAGGTGGCGACAATTGGCAAATCGGCAGTCTTCGCCTGCATGCGCAATCTCACGAAAGCCGACGATGACTTCCTCTTCCTTGTCAATCGCGGGTGCGTAATCCCGAACGCCGGGTGAGTCGATGACCCGACCGCCACTGGGTAATTCCAGCATGATGGAGTTGACGGTCGTATGGCGCCCCTCACGCGATGCTGAAGACAGGGCGCCGACTTTCTGCCCGGCATCGTGAACGATTCGATTGATGACACTGGACTTACCAACCCCGGACTGCCCGACGATTATTGCCGTCCGTTCAGTCAACGCCTGTTGCAGGGCGTCTACACCGTCCCCGGTCTCGGCACTGCAGGGAATGACGTCATATCCCGCGGAACGATACTCGGCTAAGGCCGGCTGACTACCGCCCTTGTCCTCCGGCAAGTCGATCTTGTTAAACGCGATCAATGCGTCGATCCGCATGTTTTCTGCGGCGGCAATATAGCGATCGACGATGTACCAGTCCGGCACAGGCTCCGTTGCTGCCATCACGACGACACAATCGAGGTTTGCAGCGAGGACCTCCCGGCGACCTCGGCTGTCGGGCCGGGTCAACTCGTTGCTACGGTCGTTGATACCGGTAATCAGCCACGCCGTTTCACCGTCGATCGGTTCGGCAATTACCTGATCTCCGCAGACCGGTCGCAGCTTCTTGCCCCTGATCTTTGCATCGACGACACTGTCGTCGTCGAGGATCAGCCGCATCCTGCGACTATAAGTTGCGACGACCAGCGCCGGACGGGTCGCTGTTGCGTTCATGTCTGGACTGTCTCCATTTGCTGCAGTATGCCGACCACATGACCTGCTTGCATCCCCGGGCCTTGCTACACTACGCGCCAAATAGGTAAAACGCGGCAGGTGAATGACTGACAACACAGCGACAGATCCCAGGGCAACCAACCTGATCTGGATCGACCTGGAAATGACCGGGCTGGATACGCAGTCCGATCACATCATCGAAATTGCGACGATCGTTACCGACGAGAATCTCAATGAGCTTGCGTCAGGGCCGGAGCTCGTCATTCGGATGGACAAGTCGGTCATGGATGCCATGGACGCCTGGAATACGCGTCAGCATGGTGAATCCGGACTGACGCAGCGGGTCCTGGAAAGCCGAATGTCGACGCGGGAGGCAGAGGTTTTAACGCTCAAATTTCTGCGTCAGTACGTCAAGGCGGGCAAGTCTCCGATGTGCGGCAACAGCATTTGCCAGGACCGGCGATTTCTTGCGCGACTGATGCCGGACCTTGAGGCCTATTTTCATTACCGCAATCTCGATGTCAGTACGCTGAAGATCCTGGCGCAACGCTGGGCGCCGGACGTTGCTGGAGGCTTCAGCAAGGAATCCTCTCACCGCGCGCTAGAAGATATCCGCGATTCCATCGACGAGTTGACCTGGTATCGGAATAACCTGATGTCGATCAGTGACTTAGCTGCGGAGAGATGAGCGAACGGCCAGACGCACCGGCAGCCCGGCGCAATCGTGAAGTAATACTCGAGGTATTGCAGCAGGAAATCCGCCAGGACGCCTCGGTGCTGGAAATCGGATCGGGTACCGGACAACATGCCGTGCATTTCGGGGCGGCAATGCCCGGGGTGACCTGGCAGACCAGCGATCGATGGCAGCACCACGAGGGTATCGAAGCCTGGGTTTCGTCTTCCGGTTTGAGCAACGTGCTTCCGCCATTCGAGCTGGACGTACTGAATCCGCCGGACATTGGTGCGCACTATGATGCCGTGTTTTCGTCCAACACGGCGCATATCATGAGCGCTGAGGCGGTAGCGCGCATGTTCGCGCTGGTCGGATCCTTGCTGCCGGGTAATGGACTATTCTGTCTGTATGGGCCTTTCAATGTCGACGGGGCATTCACGAGTGACAGTAACCGTGAGTTCGATCAATCGTTGCGCACACGGGACCCTGCGATGGGTATCCGGGATCTCGCCGACCTCGATCGATTTGCGGCGAGCAACGGCTTGTCCCGGGTTCGTCGCTATGCCATGCCGGCGAATAACATGATCGTTGTATGGCAGAGATCGGGGAATGAATAATGGTTGTGCATAAAGGCGGCTGTCATTGCGGGAATGTCCGTTTTGAAGTGGACGCGCCGGCCGATCTGGCTCTCAGTGAATGCAATTGCAGCATATGCCGAATGTGCGGTTACCAGCACTTGAAAGTGCCCTGTTCCGCATTTCGACTTTTACAGGGTGAAGAGGCACTGTCCTGCTACCAGTTCAACACAGGCATCGCCAGGCACTATTTTTGCCGCCAATGTGGGATCAAGTCTTTCTACGTACCTCGCTCTCATCCGGACGGGATCAGCGTCAATGGTCGCTGCATAGATGGAACAGGCGTTGACAGTGTCACATTGACACCTTTCGACGGCCAGAACTGGGAAGAAAACGTCCATAAACTCGGTCCGCTGCCAAAATAAAGAAGGCCGCTGTCGTACATTGGCGACGATATTTTCAGCATGGACCGAATCACTGGTTTGTCATGGAGGCTTGGCATATAGTGCGGCGAACTGTTCGCGTAAATTGACGCCATGAAATTCAGTCTCGTTTCTTCTCTGTTACTTGTCGCTGCAATCTTTGTCGCGTCGGCAGCATCGGCACAGTCGGCGTGGGTCAGTGACGAATTCGAAGTTACGCTGCGCACGGGACCCAGCACGAGCAACACCATCGCACTCATGGTGCCGAGCGGGACGCAACTTCAGATCCTGGAAGAGGTTCAGGAGACGGGTTATACGCGTGTTCGTACGGGTGGCGGCACTGAAGGATGGGTTTTGACCCGCTACCTGATGGGCGAGCCTTCGGCCCGGGAGCAGCTCGAGACGCTGTCCCGGCAACTAACCGATGCAAACGAGGAGGCCGCGTCGATGGACGCTCAGCTCGGAACCATTCGGAACGAGTACGATGCCGCGAACCGGATGATTCTAGGGCTCGAAACCGACAATGCGGAGTTGCAGGGTCAGTTGCAAGACATCTCCTCAAGGGCGGCTAACACGCTGGCGATTGATCGTCAGAACCAGGAACTGCAACAGAAACTCACGGATGCAGAGATCCGGATCAGTGTGCTGGAGGAGGAGAAGGATCGCCTTGCCAGTCAGTCAAGCAGGAACTGGTTCATCACCGGTTCTGCTGTCCTGATTGTCGGCGTTCTGCTGGGATTGGTATTGCCACGGATGAAATTCCAGCGACGTTCTCGATATGACCGTTTCTAGGGCGGCAGTGTAAGCCCGGGTTACACCGTTTCACCGGCCAGGAACAACCAGGTCTCTATCACGCTGTCCGGGTTCAGGGACATGCTTTCAATACCTTCGTCCAGCAGCCAACGTGCAAGGTCCGGATGATCTGACGGCCCCTGGCCGCAAATGCCGACATACTTCCCGGTCTTCTTGCAGGCCCTGATCGTCATTGCAAGCATTGCACGTACTGCCTCATCCCTTTCGTCGAATACATCGGCAACCAGTGCGGAGTCCCGATCCAGGCCGAGCGTCAACTGGGTCATATCGTTAGAGCCAATCGACATCCCGTCGAAGTGCTCGAGATACTGCTCAGCGAGTAATGCATTTGTGGGGAGTTCTGACATCATGACGATCTTCAGGTCATCCTTGCCCCGTTCCAGGCCGTTCTCTTTCAGGATGGCGATGACTTCCTCCGCCTGAGCAACCGTTCTGACAAACGGAATCATGACTTCGACGTTCGTCAGTCCCATCTCGTTACGAACTTTCTTGAGTGCTTCGCACTCGAGGTCGAAGCAGGGCCGGAAACTCTCGTCGACGTACCGTCCAGCGCCGCGAAAGCCCAGCATCGGGTTTTCTTCGTCAGGCTCGTACTTCTCACCGCCGATCAGGTTGGCATATTCATTCGATTTGAAATCTGACATGCGGACGATGACAGGTCCCGGTGCAAACGCCGCTGCAATCGTCCCGACACCCTCTGCGATCTTGTCGATGAAAAACTGAACCGGGTCGTCATAACCAGCCATCTGGTCGTCAACGGCCCGTTTTGTTTCTTTGTCGAGGCTGTCATATTCCAGTAACGCGTTCGGGTGAACGCCAATCATTCGGTTGATGATGAATTCCAGCCTGGCGAGACCGACGCCATGATTGGGAATATTTGCGAAATCAAAGGCCCTATCCGGATTCCCGACATTCATCATGATTTTTACGGGAATATCCGGGAGGGAATCCAGCTCGATATGGGATTCCTCGAACTCGAGCTTGCCTTCGTAGACGTAGCCCTCGTCGCCCTCGGCACAGCTGACCGTCACTACCGTGCCATCGTCAATCGTGCTGGTCGCGTCGCCACAACCGACGACGGCGGGTATGCCCAGTTCGCGTGCAATGATGGCGGCATGACAGGTCCGGCCGCCGCGGTTCGTCACAATCGCCGATGCCCGTTTCATAACGGGCTCCCAGTCGGGATCTGTCATATCGGAAATGAGCACGTCGCCTGGCTGAATGCGGTTCATCTCGGAGACGTTGTTAATCACCTTGGCCGTGCCCTGGCCGATTTTGTGGCCGATACTTCGGCCGGTCGACAAAATGTCGCCCTTACCCTTCAGCGTGAAGCGCTCAATCGTTTTGCCGCTACGACTTTGCACCGTCTCAGGCCGCGCCTGGAGGATATACAGTTTTCCGTCTGAACCGTCCTTGCCCCATTCGATGTCCATGGGACGACCATAGTGTTCTTCGATTGTGACAGCGGTCCTCGCAAGTTCGATGATGTCCTCATCGTTCAACGAGAACTGCATGCTGTCAGCTTCGTCGACGTCGACTGTGTCGACTGTCTTTCCCGGTTCCGGATTGTCGCTGTAAACCATCTTCAGCGCTTTGCTACCGAGGTTCTTCCTGAGAATGGGATGCTTGCCGTCCTTGAGCGCTGGCTTGTAAACGTAGAACTCGTCCGGATTGACCGCACCCTGTACGACTGTTTCGCCGAGGCCGTAAGACGCAGTGATGAACACGGCATCCCGAAAACCTGACTCCGTATCCAGGGTGAATGTGACACCGGCCGATCCGATGTCGCTGCGAACCATGTATTGCACGCCGACAGACAGTGCGACCTGCGAATGGTCAAAACCCTGGTGTACGCGATAGGCGATGGCTCGATCATTGAAAAGTGACGCGTAGACCTGGTGCAGTGCATCCACCAGGTGATCCAGTCCGCGCACATTCAGGAAGGTCTCCTGTTGTCCGGCAAACGATGCGTCAGGGAGGTCTTCGGCTGTTGCCGAGGAACGAACGGCAACCGAGATGTCGCGACCGTCCGCCATCGTCTCCCAGGCGGTTTTGATGTCGGCCATGAGGCGATCGGGCAGTGCCGTCTCTGCAATCCATCCGCGGATCATGCTGCCGGCACTGGTCAGTGCGTCGATGTCGTCGACATTCAGCGTCTCCAGCAACGCATGAATCCTGTCGGCCAGGCCGTCAGTCCTGAGGAATTCCCGGTACGCCGCCGCCGTGGTCGCGAAACCGCCGGGAACGTCAACGCCCAGGCTGCCCAGGTTGGATATCATTTCGCCAAGGGATGCATTTTTACCGCCGACTGTGTCGACATCACCCATGCCGAGCTGATCCAGCCCGATGACGTAAGGCTCCAAACTTAACTCCCTTGTGTTAATGGCGTTAACATGGACAATCGATTACCAACGCAAACTTTGCGCCAGGTCAGCGCGCGAGCCGCTATTGGGGATTGTCTGCATTATGAGTGAACGTACCGTATTCTTTCTGTCGGACCAGACCGGGGTCACTGCTGAAACGCTGGGCCACAGCTTGCTTACACAGTTTAATGGTCAGCAGTTTCGGAACGTGACTTTGCCATTTATAGATAGTGATGACAAGGCAGCCGAAGCCGTGGAAAGAATCAACACTGCGGCGGAGGACGATGGTGTGCGGCCGATCGTATTTTCGACCCTGGTGCAGGATGAATTCCGCTCCATCGTGAGGGAGGCAGAGGGTCTGTATCTCGATATTTTCGATGTCTTTCTGACGCCCCTAGAAAAGGAACTCCAGCAAGAGTCGACCCATGAGGCGGGGCGGGCGCATGGGATGAGCAATATCGAAAGCTATATGAAGCGAATCGAAGCGACCAACTTTGCGCTGGCCAACGACGACGGCGGGATCACGCGAAACTACGAGATGGCCGATGTCATCCTGATCGGTGTATCTCGTTCAGGCAAGACGCCAACATGCCTGTACCTGGCTCTGCAATATGGCGTCTATGCAGCGAACTTTCCGTTGACAGACGAAGAATTCGATAGTGGCACCTTGCCCGATTTCCTGACAAAGCAAAAACAGAAGCTGGTCGGCCTGACTATCGCACCAACGCGACTGCAGCAAATTCGCAAGGAACGACGTGCCCTCGGTCAATACTCGTCGGCCCAGCAGGTGCGTTATGAGTTGCGGGAAGCCGCAAAAATATTCAAGAAGTACGGTGTGCCAACCATCGATACGACGGAATTCTCAATCGAGGAAATCTCCAGTCGAATCCTGAACAGCACCGGGGTTGAGCGTCGCGTCAGGCCCTGATTTTTTCCAGGAAAACTCAATATCGGAACCCATATTGCATGCCGGGCGAGGCCGGATCGCTGTGCTATATTCGAGTGATGTTGCAGGATAGCCTATTGGTACCACAGGCGATTGCAAAGCCCAGGAGCTTTGTCGGTCTGATGGCGCTGTACGAAAGTAACTATCTCAGGCTGCAACAGCTCATACCCGATCTCAATCGTCTCGACGGCTACTACCGATCCCGGGTTGCCGGTGACTGTGACCTTCACCTCGAGATCCTCGAGCGAAGCCGGTACACGATTACGCTTTCGCTGTCGTATTTTTTTGTCGAGGAGGGGGTGCGAATTGCCGATCCGGACATCCGGATACGGGTCTACCTTGACGGCAAACTTGCCGAAGCCATGCGGCTTGGTGGCGATCATCGGCACGCGGAACTTCGGCGTCTTCGGCGAGCCCACCGGTATGAACTCGACAAGCGCTGGCAACGGAACATTGTGCTCAACAAGTGGCTGGATTTCCTGATGGACCACGGACACCTGCTACTCGAACGGTAATTACCCCCACGGCTGGTCGTCCGGGCCACTGAAAGCGTCAAAACTGTCGATTCAATCAAGGATTGAGGGCGCCACTTTTGCCATTATTCGTCGTCTGATTGCACATATTCCCGTGCAATCGAATTATGTTAAGGAGGTGACGAGTGTCCAGCCTGACTGCAATTTTCGGCAATTCGGAGGAAAAGACCGAAGACAGCGACAAATTAATGGCGCTGTACTGGAATCGTGCCGAACTCAAGAAAGAGTTCGCTGGCATGCGAAAGGAGCGGTATCGCCTGCAAGACCGGATCAAGGAGCAGAAAGGTAAAACAGCGCGCATCCAGCAGAAACTGGAATACCTCGAACATCTTCTCGTGGACCCCGAATGGGTACACAATGTCGTCGTGTTCTACCAGTTGCGCGGGCTTGGCAAGAAGGCCGAACGTAAGCTGGCGCGTTTCGCCGAGAAGCTAAAACAACAGCGGGAGCGGAAGAAGCATAACAGCCTGCTCGTCGACTGGAACGAAGAGCGCAAGTTTAAGGCGCGGGCAATTAATGAACGGATTGTCCTGAACAGGGATCTCGTTCAACAACTTGAGGATCAGCTTGAGTCAGAGCAGCGACGTCTGACGTCAATGAATGCCTTTACGCGATTTTTTCGCGGTCGATCCGCCATTAAACTCATCGGCAGTCTTGCGACAGAGCTCGAGGTCGCAGTCAAGGAGGACAGGCTGCTGCGTGCCAATCTCGAGGAACTGAGGAACCGCAAGCCGCCGGACCACCAGGGACTGGACATCGCCGCCAAGCGTTCCATCAACCTGTTCATCATAGCCTTTGCGCAGCAGCTCTATATCCAGTTCGACAAGGGCGGCATCGCCGGTCTCGTCAAGGAATCAACGGAGAAGAGTGTCGGCGCGATCAACTATGGCACGCAATACGAGTGCCAGCAGATTATCGAAAAGGTGGAGAAGAGTCTTGAACGCCTCGAAATGGTGACGGAATCCGTTGATGTGTTGAAAAGGCGCGCGATGATACTGGGCGAGCACGCAAAGTTTCCCGGCAATGACGACGCGGTGCCGACACCCGAGTCCGTGGCATCGCTCATTCGGATTGACGCGAATGGGCTGGTCAGCGAAAAAAACCTGAATATTTCAGGCGAGAATTACTGGGAAATTTCGAGTGTTTTCAGCCGCTGATCAGCGGTCACGCGCCTAGATATCGATGCGATACATCTGCCGTTCGAGCATTGGCATGACCGATTCGCCGTCTTCAACCCCTGTCGGTACACCCGCGTCGGATGGCTCGGACCATTCAGGCAGATGGTCTGAATCTGCGACCGGGGCGCTCGGGATGTCGAGCGGGGTGCCTGTCTCCCGGGCCGTTTCGTTATCGTCAAGCATGCTTTCGATCGGGTCACTGGCCGACGGTTCGATATCCAGGAGCGAGGTGACAGTTTCCCGGGAAGCCTGGTCAAAGTTACTGGATTGAGGCTCGGATGTGTCATGCGCTGGAATGTGATCGACCGGTTGCAATGCCGGTGATTCCGCTGAGACGATGAGACTCTCAAACCGGTCGGTATCGGTGCAATCCGTCATCGGCTGTGTGCTGGCCATTGCACTGCTGCTCCAGCTCGCTGTGAGGGCAAGTGCGACCACAAGCGCAGTGCGCCCGACCCTGGTTTCGTTTCCTGACGATTTTCTTGAATCCACTGCGACCTTCCTACGGGGATGGTATGTTAGTGTTATACTTCAGTATAACACCTGGAGTGGGGCTTG
>CAZVWF010000046.1:0-22042 GCA_964630795.1 uncultured Woeseia sp.
TCGCTAGAGTTCGAGTTGCTGATTGCCGAGGATGGACTCGACTCGTTCATTCAGCACCTTAAGGCGGGGGCCCAATGAGGTTTCCAGCGCCTCGTCCTTCGCCTGGGTTCGCAGCAGCTCGTTGGCCATATTGAGCGCGGCCATGACAGCGATCCTGTCCAGACCGACTACTTTTCCACTATCGCGAATCTCACGCATTTTCGCATTCAGAAGTTCGGCAGAGTCGAGCAGATCCGTGCGCTCGTTGGCGGGGCAGGCGACCTGGTATTCCTTCTCAAGAATCCGGACGCTGACATGGGCATACATATCGGTCATTTCGGGTACTCCGTCGCAACTCCCGCATTAGCGCTAACGGGAGGTGCAGGGTTAACTAAAATCGACTTCGAGGGGTCAGGCTGCGCCTAACCGCCCTGTTCCATGGCTTTCAGGCGCCCAATCATCGCTTCGACACGGGCCCTGACCTGTTCGTTCTTTTGCAGCAACGTTGCGCGTTCGGCCGTCAGGGTGTCCTGCCGCTGTTTCAATGAGCGGTTTTCATCCTGCAACTGGTCGCACACCTGGACGAGAGCATCCACACGCTTCTCAAGTCGTTTCAGTTCATGCTCAAACATTGCACTGTTTTCGTCAGCCATGGGTGCAATATAGAACCGGGGCGAAGCAGAATCAATCATGACTGAACTTAAACCTCCCATTTACATGGTCAGGCAGCGAATTACATGGGATCATTCGCCCCCGAACGGCAATTGCAATAACCGGTATGACAGATCAGGCCACCAATCACGGCGAACTCGACGAGGCACTTCGACGGTGTGGCTCCAGCTGGAATGCCGGTCAGACACACGGGCTGTTGTGCAGCCGGCTTTCTGTCGCCGGGGCCGATGGCGCACAGCGCTGGTTCGAGCAGGTTCTGAGCGAAACCGATCCGAACAACGCGCTGCGGGCTGAGTGTGAAACGATGCTGGATGCGCTGTGTGCCAGCACCTGGCGGCAGCTCGTAGAGCGCCAGTCTGAATTCGAGTTGCTGCTGCCCGACGATGGCGATTCCACGGCATCCCGCGCAGAAGCGATGGGCCAGTGGTGCGAAGGCTTCCTGCACGGCCTGGTCTCCGAGAAGCACAGCGAGTCTTTGAAGAAGTGCCTGGCCGAGGATCCATTGGCCGATATCATCAGGGACATGCTGCAGATCACGCGAGCGATGTCTGACGATGACGAGGCTGAAGAGGAGGAGAACGCCTACGCGGAGCTGGTTGAGTACTTGCGGGTCGCCGCACAACTGACTTATGAGGAGCTGGCCGACTTCCGCTCACCGGAGAAAGCGTCCTTACCGGACGACTCCGCAACGCTGCACTGAGGCGTACCCCAAACTGTCATGAACAAGAGCGAGTTTGCGAAGCGTCGAAAGACCCTGATGCGAATGGTGGGTGAAGAGGGTATCGCCATCCTGCCGGGCGCGCCGGTGCGAACGCGGAGCAGGGACGTTGAATACCGATACCGCCAGGATAGCGATTTCTACTACCTGACCGGCTTCGCCGAACCGGATTCCGTCGCGATACTGGTCCCTGGCCGCGACAATGGCGAATACATGCTGTTCTGCCGCGAACGGGACCAGCGAAAAGAGCAATGGGACGGATCGCGCGCGGGACCGGATGGTGCTGTCGAGCACTTCGACGCCGACGACGCTTTTCCCATCGACGATATCGATGACATTTTGCCCGGTCTCCTGGAGACCCGGAATCGGGTGTATTACACGATGGGTGCCTACTCGGACTTCGATCAACGCATCACGGAATGGGTGAAATCGCTCAAGAACAGGGAGTCGTCGGGCATCCATACGCCCCACGAGTTTGTTGCACTCGACCATGTTCTTCACGACATGCGCCTGTACAAGAGCAGGGCGGAATTGTCGGTGATGCGACGTGCCGCGAAGATCGCGGTGAAGGCCCATGAACGTGCGATGCGTACGATAAAGCCGGGCATGTTCGAATACGAAATCGAAGCGGAATATCTCCATGAATTCCGTCGACACGATGCAACCATGTCCTATGCGCCGATTGTGGGCGGCGGCGCCAATACCTGCACATTGCACTACATCGAAAACAGTGCGGAATTAAAGGATGGCGACCTGCTGCTCGTCGATTGTGGATGTGAGTACGACTACTATGCGTCCGATGTGACTCGCACGATGCCGGTGAACGGCCGATTCTCACCCGAGCAACGAGCTGTCTACGAGATCGTGCTCGAAGCGCAGCTGGCGGCGATCGAAAAGACGGTCAAGGGTAATCACTGGAACGACCCGCATGATGCCGCGGTGCGCATTATTACGAAGGGTCTCAAGAGAATCGGATTGCTCGACGGAACCGTGCAAAAGCTGATCAGGGACGAGGCCTATCGCGAGTTCTTTATGCACAAAACCGGCCACTGGCTCGGTATGGACGTCCACGACGTTGGCGATTACAAGGTCGGCGACGAGTGGCGATTCCTGGAACCGGGCATGGTGACGACCGTCGAGCCGGGTATCTATATTTCGGCCAGTCGCAAGGTGCCTGCCAAATGGCGCAATATCGGTATTCGCATCGAAGATGACGTCGCAGTCACCAATAACGGTGCCGATGTCCTCAGCAAGGGGCTCGCCAAGGCACCGGAAGATGTAGAGCGGCTAATGGCGAGTTAGGCGAGTGGCGACCACCCAGCGGACAGACTACGACATTATTATCGTGGGCGGCGGTATGGTCGGTACCAGCCTGGCACTGGCGCTGCAGCCGCTCGATTTGCGAATTGCTGTGGTCGAAGCTGTCGCCCGCGGCGCCGAGCAACAACCGAGCTTCGACGATCGATCGACAGCGTTGTCGAGAAGTACGCAACGCATGTTCGAGGCAATGGGTCTCTGGCCGGACATCGTGGCCGCCGCGACGCCGATTCGACACATTCACGTTTCCGACAAAGGCCGCTTCGGCTTTGCGCACATTGATGCCGAGGAGCAGCGCGTGGAGGCGCTCGGCTACGTCGTGATCAATCGTGTACTCGGGCAGGTCCTGCAACAGGCGATGGCCGAGGCCGGCAACGTCGATTTCCTGTGCCCTGCACGTATTACCGCGGTGCGGACCGGAGACGAGAGTGCGACGGCGACGCTGGAGGAGGCATCGGGAAGCCGCGACGTTACGGGCAGACTGCTGGTTGCCGCCGACGGCGCGAATTCCGCAGTTCGCGACATGATTGGCATTAGTGCAAGACATGTGGATTACGAGCAGTGGGCCGTGATCGGCAATCTTCTGCCGGAGCAGGCACCCGCGAATCGCGCATTCGAACGCTTTACCGAGGATGGCCCGATCGCCATGTTGCCGGTCGC
This sequence comes from uncultured Woeseia sp., assembly GCA_964630795.1. GTDB lineage: Bacteria > Pseudomonadota > Gammaproteobacteria > Steroidobacterales > Woeseiaceae > SZUA-117. The sequence continues at coordinate 3,347 of CAZVWF010000046.1, forward strand.
CGACAATCGGGCCGCATTCGTCTGGATACAGTCACCTGGCAGGGCGGGGAAAATGCTCGAGCTCGGCGACACAGCATTTACGGAACGATTACAGACTGCCTTCGGCAACCGGCTTGGACGCTTTTCCCGGGTGGGCAAGCGCGCGGCCTATCCCCTGGCATTGACGAAGGCCAACGGCCTTATTGCCCGCCGCAGTGTTGTCGTTGGCAATGCGGCACACGGACTGCATCCGGTCGCCGCCCAGGGTTTCAACCTGGGACTACGGGATGTAGCTGCGTTGTGCGATTGCATTGCTGACGCCAGGTCGAGCGGCAGCTGCGACCCCGGCAGTGCATCCGCCCTCGAGTCCTATGCGGAGTGGCGCAAAGCCGACCAGGCCAAGGTCCTGCGCTTTACGGATGGGCTGGTCAATCTGTTTGCGGATTCCCGACCACCGGTTCGTGCGCTGCGCAATGCCGCCATGATCGGATTCGACCTGGTTCCAGGCGTACGTCGCTTGTTTGCGAAACATACGATGGGACTGGCCGGACGACTGCCGCGCCTGTCCCGTGGCGTGCCACTCGAATGATCAGGTCCTGTGACATATTGATCGTCGGCGGCGGCATGGTCGGTTTGTCCGTTGCCGCGCTGTTGTCACGCAACGAGGGCCTCAAGGTGACGCTGGTGGATGCTGGCCCGAGGCCCGCATTCGATCCGGACCAGGTGTCTCTGCGCGTGTCATCGATTGCGCCGGGGTCTATTGAACTCCTCGACTCGGTCGGTGCATGGGAGGAGATAGCCGCTACCCGCGCCTGTCCATTTCGCGACATGAAAGTGTGGGATGCCGCCGGTAGCGTCGACGGTCCGGAAACGCTGTCATTCGAATCGGCAGAGTTTGCAGTTCCACAGTTGGGCTACATTGTCGAGAACTCGCTCGTGCAACAGGCGCTTCTTAATCAATTGTCATCGCTGCCGGCATCGGTTCAATACGAATCGGCCATTCGATCGATTCAGAGAAATGATCGTCGGTATGAAGTTGAACTGGCCGATGGCAGCGTAATGATACCGGGCCTGCTGGTCGGCGCTGACGGGGCGCGGTCGTTCGTCCGTGGCTGTGCAGGCATCGATGTGGAAACCAGGCATCACGATCAGAAAGCGCTGGTCACGATATTGCAGCCGGAATTCAGCCATCGGCATACTGCGTGGCAGCGCTTCATGCAGGATGGTCCGATCGGTATCTTGCCGTTACTCGATGGTCGCGTTTCCATTGTCTGGTCGACGACGCCCGGCAAAGCAGATGCGGCGCTCGAAATGACCGACGATGAGTTGGGTGCGTTACTGACCGATATTACGGATGGCGCACTGGGCCGGCTGGTCCCGGCGGGGCCCCGTGGCGCCTTCCCGCTCACGTCGCAACATGCCGACCATTACGCGGTGGACGGATTGGTCCTTGTTGGCGACGCGGCGCACGCCATTCATCCGCTCGCAGGACAAGGTGTGAACCTGGGATTTGCGGACGCACGTGAGCTCGCGGACGTGTTGTCGGCGGCCGTCGAGCGAGATGAAGATATAGGCGACCTGCCTACCCTGCGTGCCTTTGAACGGGCAAGGAAAGGCGATAACCAGACCATGCTGCGTTTCATGGATATCCTCAATCGCCTGTTCTCGAATACGTCGATACCGCTCGCGCGACTCCGGGGAGCCGGCATGTACCTCTTTAACAGGAGTGGGGCCATTCGCGAACGAGTCGTACAGACCGCACTGGGCATTCGCTAGACCGAAATCGGTACCCGCGTCCTAGTAGACCCTGACTGTGGTCGAGCCCTGCAGGGAAAGACCCGGTTGGACATCATTCGTTTCCGACGACTCCCGGACCATGTTGATGAGTACCAGTTTGGCCAGGTTCAATGCGGCTTTGCCGCGTTCTTCACCCAGGACAGCAAGATCTGCAGATCCTTCCTGCAAGCCATGGGCGGTTACGACGAGTTTGCCGTCACGAAAATAATAGGTGCCGCGATAGCATTCGCCATCGAGGTGCACCGTTACCACGCCGTCCGGTAAACGAATCATCCTGTTAAATGTCCTTAGTCCAAGCTTTTTCCATTATCCATAGCGGGTAAATGATTGCGTTGAGGCCGATCACAGGGGATTTTGTGACCGGGTTTGCAGGAATTTTTCACTGAATATAAGGAATGCGCCAATCGAAGCGGTCCGGGCGGTCGGCCGTTCGCGACATCGCGGCAATGCCCGGCGCGGGAAAGCGGATCCGATCTGTGATGCAATAGGGGGTGCCGAATTAATTATCAAAAGAGTGAGCAAACTATGACGCAGCGATTCAAGGGGATGGTACGAGAGTTTTTACTGGGCGCCCTGGTAGTGGCCTTACTTTCGGTGACGACGGCTGCCAGTGCGCAGGGTAACAACGGACGCGGCAAGTGCATGCAGCCATTTGGTATTTCCTTTTACCTCGTCAAACCGGGATTCGAGGATGAATGGCTGGACTTGTATATGAAGTGGCATTATCCGCTCCTCGAGTACGCGCTGGAACATGGCACGCTGGTCGAGCACAAGCTGTTCGTTCCAGACGGACACGGCCTGGAAGGGGCGTACACTTTTGCCGCAAGTTTCCTGTCACCGACGGCACAGTCGGATGCGTCGGCGCCACTCGGTCGTGCCGGGCTTATCCAGCACCTGTTCGGCGACAATATGGACGAGTACGTTGCCGGCGAAAAAAGGCGCTGGGAAATTACGCTGAAGCACTGGGATACTGACTTTATCGAGCTGGACAAGACAGAGGATCCCTTGTCCGTTTACCTGCCGTCGGCGGGTGGCTGCAGCATGGATTAATTCCGCGAAGGCATCATTTTATGAGAATACTGGTTCACTCACTGGCTTTGATCGTTTTGCCGATCATCGTTGCCTGGCACGGGCTATCGGTAACCGGCGCGGTTGCGCTGGTCATGCTGCTGTTGCTCTGGCGCTGGGCGATATCAGTCAGTATGACCCTGTCACCGCCAAAGAAGCCGGAGCTCGAGCTGGAGACCATCGCTGCCAGTCATTATGCGGAAAAGGCGCGTTGGTGCCTGGACAGGCTGGGACTCGAATATCACGAAAAAACGGTTGCCGGTATATTCGGCATTCTGTTCACGGGTCGCAGCGTGCCAAAACTGACTTTCAGAACCGGGTTGGTTCAGTCGACCATCGGCAACTCGCCTGAGATTCTCCGCTACCTGTGGGGGCGTTACGGGAACGAACTGGGTGACGACACTGCCGCGTTTCTCGAACCGACGACCGAGCGCGTCGAGATGGAGCGGCGTCTCGATCGCTACGGCGCGTATCTCCAAGTCTGGGTCTATTATCACATTCTCGATCACCGAGATGTCACGATGAAGGCGTGGGGAGTCAGTGCGCCCGAGGTGCCTGCCTGGCAACGTGCGCTGATGCCTTTGTTATACCCGCTTTTTGTAGCCTTCCTTCGCAAGGCGCTCCAAATTTCAGAGGCGCATTACGAGAAAGTGGTCTCGAAAATCGAGACGGTGCTCGCGGACGTGGAATCTCGACTGGACGACGGTCGGCGATCTATCCTCGGCGGCGACGATACCGACTACGTCGATATCACTTTCGCGTCGCTTACGGCGCTGTGGATTCAGCCTGAGCAGTTTGCAGCGGGAATCGTTCCGAGTGCACGGATTGACCGGGCGAACTACCCGATCCAGATGGGTGTCGATGTCGAACGCTGGAACGATCAGTATCCGCTGGCGGTCGCGCTGGTTGAACGGCTGTATCGCGAGGAGCGCATCTCAGGCTGACTTCTGCTTTTCTGCACGGCGCTGTAACTGCTCGATGATTCTCGGTCCTTTGCCTGGAATGCTCCACGGGCAGACGGCGATACAAATGGCGCAGCCGGCGTTCTCGTTAAAGAAGGGGATGCACTTGTCGAAGTTGACGTACCATTTCAGGTCGCCGCGAACCATGGCCTTTTCCGGCAGTATCGCGTCCGGCGGGCAGGCATTGGCGCATACCTGGCAACGACTGCAGAAATCATCGACGTTATAGGATTCCTGCTCCGTCGCGATCAGCGGGATGTCCGTCAGGACACAGGCGATGCGGAACGACGATCCGTATTCCTTGTTGATCATCGAGCCGTGTTTGCCGAGTTCGCCAAGCCCACATTCGATAGCAGCGGGTATCAGCACCATCGGTCCGGCCAGGGGGCCGCCTTGGGGATCGGCATCCCAGCCGCGCTTACGTATCCAGCTCGCGATGTCCTTCGCTGCCTTCGTCCCGCGACCGTATTGGCGAACGACTTCGGCACCCGCACGAAGTTTTGGTGCCAGCTTGATCTCGTCGTAGGCATGTGCGACCCCGATCATGATCATCCACTTTCGCGTGATCTCGATGCCTTCGAAGGCCCATTCGGGCCGAAACGGCGTAATTCCAAATAATTCCATGTCGAGTGTGTTGACGTGGTCGCGGAGCTGGCTGGTCCATGCTTGCGCCGATTGTTGCAGCGGCTCGCCCGTGACCGGCGGAACTTCGAGGTCGAGGATAACCTGGCGATTTTCACGCGCCTTGATGACATGGGGATCATCCGCGTTCTGCGTGTAGAACCACTTTTGCATCTCCCCGTGCGCCAGGGAATCCGGCTCGTGCCAGTACACTTTAGAAGGCTTGCGGCGTTCGGTTTCTCCGAGGCCATTGATCTCGTTGCCCGAAATGGCGGGCATGAGTGCGACTTGTTCCGGTTTCGGTGTAAACGGGCGATAGGGTGATTTGGCCATGGGCTGCTCCGACGGTCGCTTGCAGCAATAATGCCACGCGGCGGACCAGCTTGCGTCATCGGACCCGTTCAATCGGCCTGCTCCCGGGGTTGCAGGCACAGTACCGGGGTGAGGTCGTCGGTGAACCCTGTTTCCCGATCAAAGCGACGCCATGCCGGTATTGCTTTGGTACTGCCGGGCATTGGCCTGACTTCTGCGCTCCGTTCGACGACCGTGAAGGAAGGGGCCTGACGGCCAGACCGGGTGCCCGTTTTCCCTTGCGGCTTATTAAACCTGCGTCTATGGTGAGGGCATAAGAAGAACAATGGGGGAATCCGATGAATCGTCACGTTGTCGTTGCATTAGCAGTTCTTGCCCTTTTTGTCAGTGGTTGCCAGCAGGACGAACCTGCAGCCGTGGATTCACCGGCACCTGTCGCGCAGGAGGCTCGCGCGCCCGCCTGGATTGATGACGCGCGCATTGCGAATGCGGATTCCGAGCCCGGGAACTGGCTGGCGCATGGCCGGACCTGGTCAGAACAGCGCTTCAGTCCACTTAATCAGATCAATACAACAACGGTTGAGGGCCTGAGCCTCTCCTGGCACGTCGACCTCGATACTACCCGGGGCCAGCAGGCGACACCCATCGTCGTGGATGGTGTTTTGTATTCAACAAGTGCCTGGAGCAAGGTGCAGGCGGTTGATGCAAAGACCGGACGGCTGCTATGGCAGTACGACCCGGAAGTACCTGGTATCTGGGATGTTCGTGCCTGTTGTGGCGTGCAGAATCGCGGTGTTGCTGTCTGGAAAGGCAATGTCTATTCGGCAACGCTGGATGGGCGCTTGCTGTCGCTTAACGCGCAAACCGGCGAACTCAACTGGGAGGTGAATACCACGGACCAGGCGCAGAGTTATACCGTTACCGGTGCTCCCCGTGTTTTCGACGACAAACTGGTGATTGGTAACGGTGGTGCCGAATACGGCGTCCGGGGTTACGTTTCTGCCTGGGACACCGAGACCGGCGAAATGCTGTGGCGTTTCTACACTGTTCCCGGCAATCCCGCGGATGGATTTGAAGATGAAACCCAGGAAATGGCGGCGGCCACATGGACCGGCGAGTGGTGGCAGCAGGGCGGTGGCGGCACGGCGTGGGATTCCTTTGCCTACGACCCGGAACTGAACCTCGTCTATATTGGTACCGGCAATGGATCACCATGGCCGCGCGCGTTACGCAGTCCGGGCGGCGGAGACAACCTGTTTCTCGCGTCCATCGTTGCCGTTGATGCCGACACGGGTGCGTATGCATGGCACTACCAGACCGTGCCGGGCGACACCTGGGACTTCACGGCCGTACAGCACATGGTGCTTGCCGATCTCGAGATCGACGGCCGTGAGCGACAGGTCATCATGCAGGCGCCGAAAAACGGCTTCTACTACGTGATCGATCGTGCTACGGGTGAACTGATATCCGCCGAGAACATTGTCCCCACCAACTGGGCGACGCACATTGACCTTGAATCCGGGCGCCCCGTTGAAACGCCGGACGCACGTTACGATGAAACACTGGCCGCAAAAATGATATCGCCCGGACCTGGCGGTGCGCACAACTGGGCGCCGATGTCCTACAACCCGGACACGGGATTGGTGTACATACCCGCCAAGCAGGAACCCTTCGCTTTCAAGCTTGACGAAAACTACGAAGCGCAGGCCATCGGCATGAACCTGGGTGTGAACTTCTGGGAACCACCCGCCGAGATTATTCCACTGGGTCCCGAGTTTGGCGAGATGTATCAGGGTTTTCTGCTGGCATGGGATCCTGTCATGCAAGAGGAAGCCTGGCGTGTGCCATTACCGTCATTCCAGAATGGCGGCATTCTTTCGACAGCGGGCGGTCTTGTCTTTCAGGGGCACTCTGATGGCGAACTCGTTGCCTATTCGGCCACTGACGGAGAGACGCTCTGGTCGGCACCGACACAGACCGGCGTGCTGGCACCACCGGTGACCTACATGATTGATGATGAGCAGTACGTCGCCGTGGTTGTCGGGTGGGGCGCTGTGTCGGCGAATTTCCTGGGAGCGGTTATGAATGCGGACGGGCAGAAGCGAAACATCAGCCGCATTCTCGCGTTCAAGCTGGGTGGCGATGCTGAACTTCCGGCCATGCCCGATGCGCCACCATTACTCGATCCACCTGATCAGTTCGGATCCGAAGAGCAGGTTACTGCAGGCGGCGCGGACTACATGAAGTATTGCGCAGTCTGCCATGGCGTGGAGGCTATCGGCGGTGGTGCGGTACCCGACCTGAGGAACTCGGCAATGATTGCGACGGAAGAGGCCTTTCGCAGTGTCGTCCTGGATGGCACTTACCTGGACAAAGGCATGGCGTCGTTCTCCGAGGTGCTCGACGAGGAAGCGGCGGAAGCCGTGCGCGCATTTATCGTCCAGCAGGCGCACCAGTAACGCTTTGTAGAATCCGGATGGCCGAGCGGGTCGCATCCCCGTATATTCCTGCCGGGTGAACGCGCTACTCGCAACCTTCTCAGCAGTATTCCTGCTGACATTCATTGCGTCGCCGACGATGGGTGCCGGCTGGTTCTGGGATGCTGGCAACGCGATCGGATTCGCCGCTTTTGCCGGGCTCCTTTACCTGACGATTACCAGCAGTCGGCGCCTCGATGTCCGCAAGCACCAGGTCCTTGGCAACGCCGTGCTAATGGTTGCGGCGGCCCATGTGTTCTGGTTCCTGCTCGGCGACGGAGCGGTTGTCGAATTTCTGAAAGTTGGTGCGCCGGATTACATGTGGCATGGCGTCGTCGCATTCCTTTTGCTGGGCGTACTGATTATCGTCGCGCTGGTACCGGACCGATTCAGGATTTACCGGGATTATCCGGCCTTCAAGTACTGGCACCGTGTGCTGGCGATCATCACGATCGGCACGGCGACCTATCACATCGTTGTGAGCAACTTCTACCTGGGAACCTGGTACCAGGCGCTGTTGTTTGTGCTGCTTGCGATCGGTGCGGCCTTTGGTCGGCAGTACTGGATCAGGTTCGGCCAGTTGCCGATCGCCGGTAGTGCCGTCTACATAATGGTGAGTATTGCCTTCGGCCTGGTATTTACAGCGATCAGGAATTTACCCGCATGAAGATTGCGTTCATTGCGACCGTGATTGCCGGCATACTCGTCGTTGCTTTCGGTTCACCGATTGCACAGGAGAAGCCGCATCGGGATTTCTACTATGGTGCGCCTGAACCCATTCTGCCGATGAGTTTTGCACACCTCGATCATGCGACCGAGAACTGTGTGCTGTGTCATCACAACTATGTGGACGATACGGGCGGCGGTTTGTGCATGAATTGCCACGTGACGAATCCGCAGGTCTGGCCGCTGTTCGAGCGGCAGTATCACGACCTGTGTCGAACCTGCCACGAGGAAAAGGCGGCGGCAGGCACAGAGGGCGGGCCGCCACGCGAGTGCATGGCCTGTCATCTCGGTGACGACCAGCCGTAGCGTATTGCTACGAGCTGTTTTTCTTCTCTAACTCCGCCGCCAGCCAGCGATTCATTCGGGTTTCGAGAATCTCGAGTGGCAAGGCGCCACCGCCCAGCAATGCGTCATGAAATGCGCGAACGTCGAAGGCGTTGCCCAGTGCCTGTTCAGATCTCCGGCGCAACTCCAGCATCCTTAGCTGGCCGATTTTGTAGGCCAGCGCCTGGCCCGGCCATGAAATGTAGCGATCGATCTCGTTGACGATGTCCTGTTCAGTTTTGGCAGCATTGTCCTTGAAGAAATCGATGGCTTGTTGCCTTGTCCAGCCCTTGTAATGCATGCCGGTGTCGACAACGAGGCGGACGGCGCGCCACATGTCATAGGTCAGTGCGCCGAAGTGAGAATAGGGGTCCTGGTAGAAGCCCATCTCGTAACCGAGACTTTCGCTGTACAAGCCCCAACCTTCCGTGAAGGCGGTAAACCCGGAGTACTTGCGGAAGTTCGGCATGGCTTCCAGCTCCATTTGCAGCGCGATCTGCAAGTGGTGGCCTGGAACGGCTTCGTGAATAGTAAGCACTTCCATCTCGTACCTGGGCCGTACTTCCGGCCTGTAAAGGTTGACGTAGTAGTAGCCCGGCCGGCTGCCGTCCGCAGCGGGTCCGCTGTAGTAAGCCGTGGTTGTGTCGGGCGCGATGTTGTCGGGAATCGGGCGCAGCCCGTACGGCATGCGTGGCAGCTTGCCGAATACTTTGACCACTTCCGGATCAATGCGTTTTGAGATCGCGAGATAGCCTTCGAATAACTCCTCCGGTGTCTCGTAGTAGAACTGCGGGTCCGTTCGCAGGAAATGCAGGAAGTCCTGGAATGAGCCCTCGTACTCAAGCTCATCGATTACGAGCTGCATTTCGTCGCGAATACGTTTGACTTCATTGAGGCCAACCCGGTGAATCTCATCAGGCGTCATCTGTGTCGTCGTATAAAAGTGCGTTCGATACTCGTAAAAGGCCTCGCCATTGGGCAGCGAAGACGCGCCGATACTGTCGCGACTGGCGGGCAGGTAGATGTCATTAAAGTAGTTGCTGAATTCTCGATAGGCGGGCACGACGGTTTCGTCAATGACATCCTGTGCCGCTTGCTGCAATCGTTCACGATCAGCGTCCGGGATTGCGTCGGGCATCGTTGCAAAGGCTTTGAAAAACGGACTTTGCTGAGGATCTTCGGCGAGCTGCGACGATATTTGCGCAGGAATGCGCTCCATCAGGACCTTTGGCGGCATGTAGCCGGTTTTGCGGCCTTCCTCGAGACGCTCCATTGTCTGTTCGATGACGGTATCGATCTGCGACATTCTGGCCAGCCAGTCTTCATAGTCCTGCGCGTTGCCGAGGCGTAGTGTTTCGGCAGTTGATTCGAGCGACTGGACACCGCCGCGCTGGCTCATCGGCATCAGGTAGTTCCTGAACTGATGCGCATCGACCGAGTTTTCGAGAGAACGGCGAAAGAGTTCGTAGTTGAGCGAGCCTGTTTCCGTCAGTTGTGAAGAATCTATAAGGCGCAATCGGCGTAAAAATTTCTGCTGTTCGCCGTGGCGGCGTTCGATCGCTTCCAGGCTATTGTCGGTCCAGCGGTCGTTCCAGCGGCGATCGCCCATACGGGATGCCCGGACCGGATTTTCCAGCATCTGCCATTCCCAGTGTTCGTCCAGCAGGTCCCGGAAGTCCTCGCCTGGATCGGCGCGCACTGATAAGCCAATGAAAACCAAGAAAAAGGTGGCAAGAATTGAGATTTTTTTCATGTCGATGCTCCCCGCGAACTGAACGCATTGTTGCGAGATGTGCGGCCGGTGGCAACCAAAGGATGACTTGGCTATTATTGCGCCCACTAATCAATAGCGTTAGCAGAAGAGACCCCTGATAAAGGGGCGCCGAAGGCGCAACACGCTCGGAAACGCTCAGGCACATGGACTGATAACGCTGATTAGCTCTGGAGAGCGGCCGTAGATGGTCCACCGAAGGGGTATGCGGCGCGTCTGACGCCAGCGATCTTTCAGGTTTCAGGACAGAGGGGCGATCGAGTGAGCATGAATGAATGCTCACTCGATCGCCCTTTTTTGTTACTGAACAGCGGAGCGCAGTATGGGTCTGAAAACACCGCTTTATGAGCAGCACGAAATGGCCGGTGCCAAGATCGTCGACTTCGGTGGCTGGGACATGCCGCTGCACTACGGATCGCAGCTGGAAGAACATCTTGTCGTCCGCCAGGAGGCGGGCGCATTCGATGTTTCGCACATGACGGTTGTTGACGTCGCCGGTCAACAGGCCAGGGCGTTTTTACAGCGCCTGCTCGCCAACGACGTCGCCCGCCTGAAAGACGAAGGCAAAGCCTTGTACAGCGCAATGCTCAATCATGACGGCGGCGTAGTTGACGATCTCATCACTTATTACCTGGGTCCCGACCGCTATCGCGTCGTGGTCAACGCGTCGACGCGGGAAAAGGACCTCGCGTGGATCGGAGAGCAGTCGGCCGGGTTCGACGTTGTGGTTTCCGAGCGCTCCGCACTTGCCATGATTGCGGTGCAGGGTCCGCACGCGCGTGAGCGTGCAGCAACGGTCATTGACGAGGCGTGGCGCAAGAAAGCGCTGGCGCTAGAACCGTTCCATGGCCTGGAGGCGGATGAGCTCTTTATTGCGCGCACGGGTTACACCGGCGAGGACGGCTGGGAAGTGGTGATGCCGGCGGATCAGGCAGCCCGCTACTGGGATGCTTTCGTCGCTGCGGATATCCGGCCTTGCGGCCTTGGCGCCCGTGACACCTTGCGCCTCGAAGCAGGGATGAATCTCTACGGCAACGATATGAGCGATACGGTTTCGCCACTCGAGGCCGGCCTTGGCTGGACAGTCGCCTGGGAGCCAGCCGAACGCGATTTTGTTGGCCGGGGTCCATTGGAGGCCATGCGAGCGAATAAAGAACGCAAGCGATTTGCCGGGCTTTTGCTCGAGGGCAAAGGCGTTTTGCGCGACCACATGCGCGTTGTCGTCGACGGTATCGGCGACGGAGAGATTACGAGTGGCGGATTCTCGCCAACCCTGCGGCGATCAATCGCGATGGCGCGTATACCTGCGGGTAACTATGACCGTGCGCAGGTGGAAGTCAGGAACAAGTTGCTGGACGTACGCGTTGTAGAAATGCCGTTCGTTCGTAACGGACAAGCACAGATAGACCTTTAAGGGGAGAAAACAATGAGTGAGTTACCGGGCGACCTGAGATATACCGACGAACATGAATGGTTACGCCAGGAAGAAGATGGCAGCGTGACGATTGGCATTACCGATCATGCGCAAACAGCGCTGGGTGATCTCGTCTATGTCGAATTGCCGGAAGTCGGTCAGGAAATGGAAGCGGGTGGCGAGATGGCCGTGGTCGAATCCGTCAAAGCGGCCTCCGACGTTTATGCACCGGTCGGCGGCGAAGTCACTGCGATTAATGAGGAACTGTCCGACGATCCGGAAAAAATCAACACGGATCCGTATGGCGACGGCTGGATCGTTCGCATGCAACCGTCAGGCGACAGTGAAACGATGAGCCCGGACGAGTACCAGGCGTTTCTCGACGGGCTTGAAGATTAATTATCTTTTAAAAACAGTACTTTAATATGCCATATATTCCCCATACCGAAGATGAGGTTGCAGCCATGCTCGCCACGATCGGTGCGGACAGCATCGATGACCTCTTCGATGAAATCCCGACCGAACTGCTGATCAGCGAACTCGATGGCGTGCCCGAGGCATTGAGTGAGCAGGAGATTTCGCGGCTGATGCGAACGCGCGCAGCACAGGATCGCGGCGCATTGTGTTTCATCGGTGCCGGTGCTTATGAGCACCATATTCCTGCGCCGGTCTGGGACATTGCCACCCGCGGCGAGTTCTATAGTGCGTATACGCCGTACCAGGCCGAGGCAAGCCAGGGTACCTTGCAAACGATCTACGAGTACCAGACGATGATGACGAGCCTGACCGGCTTGGATGTCAGCAATGCATCCCTGTACGACGGTGCAAGCTCTCTGGCCGAGGCATCGCTGATGGCCGTCCGCGCCAATCGCAAGTCAAAATCGCTTCGCGTGTTGCTGGCAGCCGGCGTCAATCAAATGTATCAGCGTGTTGCTTCGGCAATTGCCTGTGAGCAGGGCCTGACATTCGATCGCTTGCCGGTGGATGTGAATTCGGGCGCGACGGATCTGAGTGCACTGAATGAACAAGGTGATGCGCCGGTTGCCGTCGTGATTCAGCAACCCTCATTTCTCGGCAGCTATGAGGATGTCGATGCGCTGACGGACTGGGCGCACGAGCAGGGTGCGCTGGTCATCGCGATCGTCAACCCGACGTCGCTTGCAGTTTTGAATGCGCCCGGCAACTGGGGATCCAACGGTGCGGACATTGCCTGTGGTGAAGGGCAGGCGCTTGGCGTGCCGCTGTCTTCCGGTGGGCCGTACTTCGGTATCATGGCCTGCAAGGAGAAGATCGTACGCCAGATGCCGGGCCGTATCGTGGGCCGAACCACCGACCTGGACGGCAACCCCGGATTCACCCTGACCTTGCAGGCGCGTGAACAGCATATTCGCCGCACCAAGGCGACGTCCAATATCTGTACGAACCAGGGGCTCATGGTGACGGCGGCAACCATCTACATGTCCTTGCTGGGTCCGGCAGGCCTCGCGCGCGTCGCGCTGACCTCACAACAGCAGACGGCGAAGCTGATCGATCTCCTGGCGAGTATCCCGGGCGTGGAAAAGGCATTCGATGCGCCGAATTTCCATGAGGCGGTGATAAGACTCGATCGGCCGGTTGCGCCGGTACTCGAAGCGCTGGCGAAACGCGATGTTCTCGGTGGCCTCGACCTGTCACAAAACTATCCCGAACTTGGCAATGCACTTTTGCTTTGCGCCACCGAGACCAAGACCGACGAAGACCTCGAGACGTACTCGCGCAGGAGAATATGGGCGATGCATGAGATTGCCTACAAGGGCACAAGCTATCGGACCTATGGCGAATTGCCGTCCATTGGCAGTCGCGCACCCGACGTGTCGCTGGTGAATACAGAACTGCAGGATGTCACGCTCGCCAACTTTGGCAGTCAGCGCAAAGTATTCAATATATTTCCGAGCATCGACACGCCGGTTTGTGCGAAATCCGTCATCGCGTTCAACAGGCTGGCAGAAGGCCACGATGATGTGGCCATGTTGATGGTTTCTTACGACCTGCCATTCGCGCACCGGCGATTTCACGAACAGCATTCGCTCGAAAATGTCGTCGGCCTGTCGGCAATTCGGCACGCTGGTTTCGGCCAGAATTACGGCGTCCAGATCATGGAAGGACCGCTGGCTGGCATGTTTTCGCGTGCTGTTGTCGTTGCCGACGAGAACAACACGATCGTTCACAACGAGCAGATTCCCGATTTCGACCACGAGCCGGATTACATCGACGCCTTTCGTGCGCTGGGTATCAAGGTCGATCCGGCCGACCTGGAGGTTTGACAAAGACATGAGCGAACAACTGATTTTCGAACGCTCGCGGAACGGTCGCATGGCCGCGGCACAGGTACCGGCCCCGGTATCTGATGGTGCCATTCCGGCCGCAATGCGCCGGCAGGATACACCGATCCTGCCCGAAGTGTCCGAGTTGCAAGCTGTCAGGCATTACACACGCTTGTCGCAGCAGAACTTCTCCATCGATACGCATTTTTATCCGCTGGGCTCATGCACGATGAAGTACAACCCGCGGATCTGTAATTCGCTGGCCTTGTTACCCGGGTTTGCGGGCCGTCACCCGCTCGGACCTGAGTCGCATGGGCAGGGCTTCCTGGCATGCATGTATGAGTTGCAGGAAATATTGGCGTCGGTTACCGGTATGGAGGCGTTTTCCCTGACGCCCATGGCCGGTGCGCAGGGCGAGCTTGCCGGTGTGGCGATGATTCGTGCGTATCACGTCGCAAATGACAGTGAAGAGCGCGACGAGATTATCGTGCCTGATGCCGCACACGGTACGAATCCGGCGACAGCAACCATGTGTGGTTGCAAGGTCAGGGAGATTCCAACGGGTCCGGACGGTGACGTCGATATCGAAGCGTTGAAGTTAGCACTGGGCCCGAATACTGCAGGCATCATGCTGACCAACCCGTCAACGCTGGGTGTGTTCGAGCGTCGCATCGTGGAGATTTCGGCGCTGGTGCACGATGCGGGCGGCTTGCTGTATTACGACGGCGCCAATTTGAACGCTATCCTTGGCAAGGCGCGACCCGGCGACATGGGGTTTGACGTCATCCATCTTAATTTGCACAAAACATTTTCCACGCCGCACGGCGGTGGCGGACCCGGTTCGGGTGCCGTCGGTGTCGGCGAAACGCTAAAGCCCTTCCTGCCCGTTCCGGTGGCAGGCAAGGGAGAACGGGAAGGCGAAGACCACTATCACTGGCTGACCGAGACGGAATTGCCGCAAAGTATCGGACGACTATCCGGTTTCATGGGCAACGCGGGCGTATTGTTGCGCGCTTACGTGTACATGCGACTGGTCGGTCGGGATGGCATGCGTCGTATCGCGGAATTCGCGACCCTTAACGCCAACTACCTCGAAAAGCGCCTCAAAGAGGCCGGGTTCGAGCTGGCTTTCCCGACACGCCGCGCCAGTCACGAGTTCATCGTCACATTGAAAAACGAGGCGAAGGAACTCCACGTCAATGCGATGGACTTTGCGAAGGCCCTGCTGGACAAGGGCTTTCACGCGCCAACCACCTATTTCCCGCTGCTCGTCCCCGAGTGCCTGCTCATCGAGCCGACCGAGTCTGAAACCAAGGAAATGGTGGATCGATTCGTCGACGCGCTGGTCGAAATCAGGGAGGAGGCGAAAACTGACGCTGAAAAGGTCAAGGGCGCGCCGTATACGACGCCGGTCCGTCGCCTCGACGACGTCAAGGCGGCGCGGCAGCTGGACCTGGCCTGGCGCCCCGGCACGCCCTCAGCATAGCAGCGCAGCGGCGTGAATTAGCGCCGGCCTGACCCCGGTGTTTGGTCGGTCTTGCATACCACCCGGAGTTTCGCGCCTGCGTGACGGCGGCAATTTTGCCCACCCAGGCAACGCAATACACCGATTTTCCGGCATAATTTCAGGTTCCCCGGTCTGCAGGACTTTCGGGGAGCCGGGGCACGAAGATACTGTCGTATGACCGGTGGCGTATGAAGACGCTGATTGAGATCGGACGGAACCAAGCCATGCAAAAAATTCGCTTCACCCTTTTCACTTTGGTGCTGGCCACTGCGGGCGCATATGCGGAAGAGCCTGAATGGGCGGGAACGCTGGAAAGAATCTCGTCAGGCGTGGTTTCGATCCGCGTTGACAGTACACGCGCCTTCGATACCGAATGGAATTCGTCGAGCCAGGCTACCGGCTTCGTCGTGGATGCGGAACGCGGACTCATACTGACGAACCGGCATGTCGTTACGCCGGGTCCGGTTGTCGCAGAAGCGATTTTCCTGAACAACGAAGAGGTCCGGCTGACACCTGTCTATCGCGATCCGGTTCACGACTTTGGTTTCTTCCGCTATAACCCGGAAGACCTCGTCTACATCGAGCCAGCCGAGTTGCCGCTCGTGCCGGGTGCTGCGGGAATCGGCCGCGAGATTCGCGTTGTCGGTAACGACGCCGGCGAACAGCTGTCGATACTCGCGGGCACGATCGCACGACTGGATCGCAAGGCCCCGGAATACGGCCGCGGCAAATACAACGACTTCAACACGTTCTATTTCCAGGCAGCATCGGGTACGTCCGGCGGTTCCTCGGGTTCACCTGTTATCAATATCGAAGGCGAAGTCGTCGCCCTCAATGCGGGTGGCAACAACAACGCGGCCAGCAGTTTCTTCCTGCCATTGAATCGAATCGAACGTGCGCTTGACCTGATTCGCGATGGCGAACCCGTCACCCGCGGAACCTTGCAGACGATGTTCGAACGCAAGGCCTACGACGAACTGCGGCGGCTGGGGCTGACGAGCGAGACCGAGGAGGTTGCCCGTCGGCGCTTCCCGGAACAGACAGGCATGCTGACCGTTGAGCAGGTCATTCCCGATTCGCCGGCTGACGGCAAGCTCGAGCCGGGCGATATCCTCGTTCGCGTCGGCGGTGAACTGGTCACGGAGTTCGTGCCGCTAGCGGCGGCGCTGGATATACGCGTAGGCGATTCGATCGCCGTGGAGGTCGAACGCGGCGGGCGATCGATCACAGAGGAAATCAGGATCAGCGACCTGCACGAGGTCTCACCGGATGAGTTCCTCGAATTCGGCGACGCTGTCGTACACGACCTTTCCTACCAGCAGGCGAGGCATTACAACCGTGGGATCGACGGCGTCTACGTCGCGAATCCCGGCTACCTGTTTTCCAGGGCGGCAATTCCGCGCGGGGCCGTGATATCAGAGGTCGCCGGGGCGCCAGTCTCCGATATCCGGGATCTGCGCGCGCAGCTTGCCGAACTGGCGGACGGAGATCGAGCCACCTTCCGTTATCACACGATTGACGACCCGCGGAACAGCATCGTCCGTTCCGTCGAAATGGATCGGACCTGGTTTCCTGCGCAATACTGCCATCGCGACGACTCGACCGGCGTCTGGCCTTGCGAGGACCTGGAGCCGGGACCGCCACCTTCCGCGCCGGAGACGGGCAGCACCCGGTTCACCACCAACGGCGATGCGCGCGTCAACATCGTCCAGCCCTCGCTGGCAATGATTACATTCGACCTGCCATATACGATTTCCGGCGTCGCGGAACGTCACTACTACGGGACGGGATTGGTCGTCGACACTGATCGTGGGCTGATCGTCGTTGATCGAAACACGGTTCCGATCGCGATGGGTGATGTCACGATTACCTTTGCCGGTTCCTTGCAGGTCAATGGCCGTGTCGAGTACGTGCACCCCTTGCACAACCTCGCCATGGTTGCCTACGATCCGGCGCTGATTGGCGACACGCCGGTACGTGCGGCGAGCTTTTCAGATGAAGAGCTGGCACCTGGCGATGACGTTTGGGTTATCGGCCTGAAGGGCGATCACCAGATCGTGCATCAAGCCAGTACCGTCGCGTCGGTCGACCCGATGCTGCTCCCTCTGTCCCGCACCATGCGCTTTCGGGATACCAATCTCGAGGCAATTTCGCTGGTCAATGCACCGGGTGACATCGATGGCGTCATCGTCAATGAGAATGGCGAGATTACGGCGAAGTGGGTGAGTTTTGCCTACCAGTCCGGCGGCGAGGCCGGCCAGGTCAATCGCGGTATATCTGCCGAGTTGGTCAGTGAATTCGTGGACGTCGTGCGGTCGGGCGAGCCGATTTACTCACTGGAGGCGGAACTCGGTTACACACCATTGTTTGCCGCCAGAAAGCTCGGGCTGGACGAAGTGTGGCTGGACAGGCTCGAGGTGCACAATCCGGCAGCTCGGCGTGCGCTGACAGTGACACGCCTGGTGGCCGGTTCGCCGGCGGCGAAAGCGCTGAAAAACGGCGATATGATTCTTTCGGTCGATGATGAACTGGTTACGACATTCCGCGAACTCGAAAGGGCCGTGCAGAAGCCGGATGTCGACATTGTCGTCTGGCGCGATGGCGAATCCATAGACATGAGGCTCGAAACGGTTGCGCTCGACGGGGAAGGTATCCAACGGGCAGTTGCCTGGGCTGGCACGCTGCTGCAGGATCCGCATCGTGCAATGTCCGCACAACGAGGCATTGAGCCGTCGGGTGTCTACATTGCATTCTTCAGCTATGGATCGCCGGCGACGCGTTACGGTCTCTGGGCTGGTCGCAGAATCGTTGCCGTTGATGACACGGAAACCCCGGATTTGCAGTCATTCCTCGACGCCGTTGACGGCAAGGCTGACCAGGACTCGGTACGTGTCAGGACGGTTACCTGGAATGGCGCCGTCCAGGTGATTACGCTCAAACTCGACAAACAATACTGGCCGGCTTACGAGATTCGCCGAACCCCGGATGGCTGGACACGGGCGTCCATCGGCTAGGTGAGCGCCCGGCATGCTCAGGCAATATTCGGTCTGCCCGGGGGCACAAATACCGGCAAACAGGCATCGTAAAACGGGTGTCGCCGAGTTACGCGGTTTCGTGGCACCCGCTCCTTCTTCGGGGTACGGGGCGCCACGCTGACTCAGCCGTACAGTTGTTTGAAAACCTGTACGAAGTACTCCATTTCTTCCGGCTTCGACATGCTGACTCGCGACCATTCGTTATTGAATGGCGGAAAGTCCCGGCCTGTCAGGATGCCGTACTCACTCATTTGCGATTGGAACGTTTGATTGTCCATGCCGGTGTGGATGAAGGTGAAATTGGTATTCGATTTGACGTAGCGCAGGCCGAGTTCGTCACACATTTTGGCAACGATCGCCTTCGATTCCTGGTTTTTTCGAATTGAGAATTTCGGAAACT
>CAZVWF010000047.1:0-21967 GCA_964630795.1 uncultured Woeseia sp.
GCGCTTTCCCTTGGCCCCGGAATCTCCCTGGGCGCGTATGGGTTACCATGCGCGGGCATGTTTTTATCCGACTTTGATTTCGAGCTGCCGGACGTGCTGATCGCCCAGTATCCGACGCCTGAACGCCGCGATAGCCGGTTGCTGGTTGCGGGCGACACGCTCGAAGACCGGCAGTTTTCCAACCTGGTCGATTATCTCGATCGAGGAGACCTGCTGGTGTTCAACGATACCCAGGTAATCCGTGCGCGACTCAAGGGGTCTAAAGCAACCGGCGGCAAGGTCGAAATCCTGGTCGAGCGTGTATTGACGGACACCGAATGTCTCGCGCAGGTTCGCGCAAGCAAATCGCCGAAACCGGAGTCATCAATCAACCTGCCCGGCGGCGCCGAGGCCGTGGTACTCGGGCGTGAAGATGGCATGTTCCGGTTACGGCTTTCGGAGGAGGTGCTGCCGTATCTCGACCGGCACGGCGAAGTGCCGCTGCCGCCCTATCTCGAGCGTGCGGAAGAGATCGAGGATGCGGAGCGCTACCAGACCGTTTATGCCGCGAATCCCGGTGCTGTCGCGGCACCGACAGCCGGCCTGCACTTCGATCAGCAGATGCTCGATGAGACCGAAAGTAAAGGAATTCGCCACGCGCACGTTACGCTGCATGTCGGTGCGGGCACCTTCCAGCCACTTCGCGAGGAACAGGTCGATCGAAACCGCCTGCACAAGGAGCGGCTCATGGTCAGCGATGAGGTCGTGACCGCGGTGCGTGAAACGCGGGAAGCCGGAGGGCGCGTCATCGCGGTGGGAACGACGTCGGTTCGTGCGCTCGAGGCGGCATCCGACGAAGCCGGTATCCGCGCCTTCGATGGCGAGACAGACCTGTTCATCCGGCCCGGCTACGCGTTTCGATCCGTCGACCTGATGCTGACGAATTTTCATCTGCCACGATCGTCTTTGCTGATGCTCGTCTCGGCCTTCGCGGGCAGGGAGAGAATTCTTGATGCGTATCGCCATGCCGTCGAGAGTCAGTATCGTTTTTTCAGTTATGGTGATGCCATGTTAATCAGGCCGGCAGACGCATGAAGTTCGACATTCAGTCCAAGGCTGGCGCGGCCCGGCGGGGCACGCTCAAGTTTCGTCGTGGCACGATCGAAACGCCCGCATTCATGCCGGTCGGTACCTACGGGTCCGTCAAGAGCGTGACGCCCGCAGAAGTTTCGGCGTCGGGCGCCGAGATCATTCTCGGCAATACCTTTCACCTGATGTTGCGGCCCGGTACTGAGATTGTTCGCAAGCACAACGGCCTGCACGAGTTCATGAACTGGCAGGGACCGATCCTGACCGACTCCGGCGGATTCCAGGTGTTCTCTCTCGCCGAACTGCGCAAGCTGACGGAGGAGGGGGTCAGATTTCGATCGCCTGTTAATGGCGATGAAATTCTGCTGACGCCGGAGCGCTCGATGGAAGTTCAGCACGACCTGAACGCCGACGTGACGATGGTCTTCGATGAATGCACCACCTATCCGGCGACAGAGGAAGAGGCGCGCGAGTCGATGCAGTTGTCGTTGCGCTGGGCCGAAAGAAGTCGCGTCAGGTTCGATGCACTCAAAGCATCGGAACCAGAGCGTGGAGAAGCGTTGTTCGGCATCGTGCAAGGCGGAGTCCATGATGCCCTTCGGAAAGCGTCGCTGGACGGTTTGCTGAAGATAGGATTCGATGGGTATGCGGTTGGCGGACTCGCGGTGGGTGAGTCGGAACAGGAACGAAACGACGTGCTGGATCACCTGGTACCCCTGATGCCGGACGCCTGTCCCCGCTACCTGATGGGCGTTGGCACGCCCGTCGACATCGCGGAGGCCGTCAGTCGCGGCATCGACATGTTCGACTGCGTGATGCCGACCCGGCATGCCAGGACCGGGCACCTGTTCACATCGCGAGGCGTGGTCAGGATTCGCAACGCCCGATACGCGACGGACACGGGCCCGCTGGATCCCGATTGCGCCTGCGAGGCCTGCCAGAACTATAGTCTTGCCTATCTGCGGCACCTCGAGAAGTGCGGTGAAATCCTCGGGCCGAGGTTACATACAATCCATAATCTTTATTATTATCAAACTCTTATGAAAAATATCCGGGCGGCCATCAGCGCGGACGCGTTGCCGGAGTTCGTGGCCGACCTGAAGGCCCGATACGACGACTGACGTCGATTTCACCGGATGCTTGTTTCCGCAGGGAGCATCCCCACGTCCCGGACTCGTGTGCCATAATAGCGCGCCATTTTTTTCAGGCCCGGCCGAGTCGGCAGGCCACAGGATTGATACTCATGGATTTCTTGATTCGTTCGGCCTATGCGCAGGACGCCGCACAGGCAAACCCATTCGGCTTCTTTCTGCCGATGATCGTCATTTTCGTTGCTTTCTATTTTCTGTTGATCAGGCCGCAACAGAAACGTCAGAAGGCCCATGCTGAGCTGGTCGGTGCGCTGTCGACCGGTGATGAGGTGGTCACTGCCGGCGGTATTCTCGGCAAAGTGACGGCGGTCAGCGAGCATTATGCGACTTTAAAGATTGCTGATGACGTGGAAATCAAAGTTCAGAAGTCGACGGTGTCCGCTGTCGTGCCGAAAGGCACCATTGACGCAGCCTGATACCGGCAGATCGCGATGAATCGATATCCCGCCTGGCTTAATGCACTGGTGCTGATCATTTTCCTGGTCGGTGGCCTGGTCGCTATGCCGAACATTTACGGGACGGCACCGGCGGTGCAGCTCGCGAAGTCTGACGGGAATCCCTATGGCGCCAATCGCATTCAGCGTGTTGAGCAGGCGCTCGAACGCGGCGACATTACGCCAGGCGCGATTTATGAACAGGATGGGCGTATCGTCGTTCGCTTTAGCGCCGATGACGATGGCAAGAACGATCAAACGGCGGCAACCGAGATCTTTCGTGAGACGTTCAAGGCGGATTCCAACGTTGCGATGACGGATGCGCCCAATACGCCGGCATGGGTGCGCGAACTGGGCTTGAGCCCGATGAGCCTCGGCCTGGATCTGCGGGGCGGCGTCTACGTTCTCCTTGAGGTTGACATGGAGAGTGCGATTGAAAGCCGTCTCGTCGCTTACGAGCAGAATTTCGCTCAACGGTTGCGTGATGCGCGCATCCGCAGCCGGCCATCCGCAGAAGGTAACCAGGTCATGATCCCGCTGCGGAGCGCTGAAGATACAGAGCGCGCGCGTGAGATCATTCGTGAAGCCGATCCTGATGTGTTGATACTCGACGGCGCCGACGGACGATCACTTCGTGTCCGCATGAGCGATGTCCAGATCAAGGCTCGCCAGGATTTCGCGATCGAACAGAACATCACGACCCTCAGGAATCGTGTCGACCAGCTCGGTGTTGCCGAACCGCTGGTGCAGCGTCAGGGCGTCAATCGAATTGTCGTACAGTTACCCGGCGTCCAGGATCCCAATGAGCTGGACAAGATCCTCACGGCCACCGCAACTCTCGAGTTTCGCCTCGTGGATACGGCGGGCGACAGTCCCGGATCGCGTCGTTACCAGGGCAGGGGAGTCGCAGGACAGCTCCTGAAACGCGACGTAATCGCGTCCGGAGATCAGATCATTAACGCCGAGTCCGGCTTCAGCGAAGGCCAACCCGCGGTATTTATTACGCTGGATGCCGCTGGCGGCGAGAAGATGCTGGAAACGACCCAGCAAAACCTGCGTAAGCCGATGTCGACCGTTTTTATCGAGACGCGACGCGAGTCCATCACGCTGCCCGACGGCACCACGTCTTACCGAACAATCAAGACCGAAGAAATTATCAACACGGCGACGATCCAGGGCATCTTCAAGGACCGCTTCCGGACGACCGGGCTCACACCGGTCGAGGCCAGGGATCTTGCGCTGTTGCTTCGTGCGGGTGCACTGGCGGCGCCGGTATTCAAAGTAGACGACCGGACGATCGGCCCGACCCTGGGTGCTGCCAATATTGATCGCGGCTTCAATGCCGTGCAGATTGGCTTTCTGGCTGTGATCGTGTTCATGGCTGTCTATTATCGTGGCTTCGGCATGATTGCCAACCTGGCGCTGTTGTCGAACCTGGTATTCATCGTTGCGTTGCTGTCATTGTTGCAGGCATCGCTGACATTGCCGGGTATTGCCGGCATCGTACTCACGGTCGGCATGGCTGTTGATGCCAACGTACTCATCTTCGAGCGAATACGTGAGGAAATTGTCGACGGGAACACGATCCAGAACTGCATTCACGCAGGCTACGAAAAGGCCTTTTCGTCGATCGCGGATGCCAATATAACCACGCTGATCGCTGCCATCGTGTTGTTCGCATTTGGCACAGGTCCGATCAAGGGCTTTGCCGTGACCCTGTCGCTCGGAATTGTGACGTCGATGTTCACTGCCATCATCGGTACTCGCACGGTAGTGAATCTCCTGTTCGGCGGCCGCCGCCTCCAGAAACTGCCGATCTAGGAAGCGAATCGATGCGATTGATCAAAAAGAAAACCAACATCGACTTTCTGAGCCGCTCACGGCGTAACATAGCGGTCGGTATTTCAGTCCTCGTCGTGGTGGCATCGATCATGTCGCTGGCGACGCGCGGGCTCAGCCTCGGCATTGATTTCACGGGCGGATTCCTGTTCCAGGTGCAGTACCCGCAGCAGGCGGACCTGGTCGAGATTCGCCAAAAACTGACCGCTGCCGGATTCGGCAATCATGTCGTGCAGGACTTCGGCACCGAAGGCGAGATTCTGGTTCGACTTCCGCCATTACCGGGACAGGAAGCCAATACGATTCGCGATACGGTGTTCGAAACGCTCTCCGGCGGAGATCCGGAAGTGGACCTGTTGCTGTTTGCCAACGTAAGCGCGCAGGTTGGTGAGGAACTGACGGAGCAGGGCGGACTTGCCATGATATTTGCGCTCCTGATGATCTTCGCTTACGTCATGTTCCGCTTTCAATGGAAGTTTGCAATGGGCGCTGTTGCGGCCCTGGCGCATGACGTCATCGTCACCGTGGGTTTCTTTTCGATCACAGGTATCTCGTTCGACCTGACGGTGGTCGCAGCCGTGCTGGCGGTAATAGGTTATTCACTGAACGACACGGTTGTCGCATTCGATCGAATTCGTGAGAACTTCACCAAGTTACGCGGAGCGACGCCGGAAGAATCGATGAATACGTCGATCAATGAAATGCTCGCACGGACGATTATCACCGGTCTCACGACGCTGGTCGTGCTGACAGCCTTGCTTCTGCTCGGCGGGGAATCGGTTGGGCCCTTCTCGATCGCGCTGATCGTTGGCATCATCGTGGGTACGTACTCGTCGATTTACACGGCCAGTGCGACGGCACTTATGTTGCATGTTTCGCCGCAGGACCTGATGCCGCCGGAAATCGATCCCGATCTGATCGACGACCTGCCCTGACGGCGGGTACGCTATCTGTTCTCGAACATCGTCCTGATATCCGGTGCGAACAGCTTCGCCAGTTCCCGGTAGATGCGCGGCGTGCCGCACAGGACGTGACCGGTCTCGAGGAAGTTCTCGGCGCCGTCCAATGCGCTGACCATCCCGCCGGCCTCACGAATGATCAATGCGCCGGCAGCGAGATCCCAGGGCATCAGCCCTGTTTCCCAGAAAGCGTCGAGCCGGCCGCCCGCAACATAGGCCAGGTCGAGCGCCGCCGCGCCGGGACGGCGAATCCCTGACGTGTGCTTCATCGCATTGACAAGCATGTTCATGTACGGCTCGAGTTCTTCGTTGGAGGATCGGTATGGAAACCCGGTTCCAATCAATGCCATCTCAAGTTCTGTGAGGCCCGAGACGCGAATTTTACGCCCGTCGAGTTGCGCACCCTGTCCGCGGGTGGCGGTAAAGAGTTCCTGTCGCAAGGGGTCATAGACCACGCCGTGTTCGACGCGGCCTTTGTGCTGCACGGCGATCGAGACGCAGAAAACCGGAAACCGGTGCAGGTAATTGGTCGTGCCATCCAGCGGATCGATGACCCAGACGTAATCGGATTCACCCGAAACGCCGGACTCCTCGGCCTGAATGGCGTGATCGGGATAGTGTTTATGAATGGTTTCGATGACCGCTGCTTCGGCGGCACGGTCAGCCTCGCTGACGAAATCATTGCGACCCTTTCGCTCGACAACCATCCGGTCGAGCTTGTTTATGTTTCGGATGAGGCTGTTTCCGCCACTCCGGGCTGCCATCACGGCAACGTTCAGCATCGCGTGCATTTTGATTCCGCCAGGTTTTGAAAGAACTTAAGATCGGACTGATCCGAAAAGCGGCGGTAGAATACCAGACACTCGTCTGCAAGGGTCAGAAATACGTGTCCGTTCGCTTCGTACTGGTGGGTACCACCCACCCCGGCAATATTGGCGCAACCGCGCGCGCAATGAAGAACATGGGGCTCCATGATCTTGTGCTCGTCGCACCGCGCTACTTTCCGCACGAGGACGCGACGGCGAGGGCATCGGGTGCCGAGGACTTGCTGGACAACGCGCACGTCGTCGATTCGCTCGACGAGGCGCTGGCTGATTGCCACTTTGCCGCGGCCGCGAGCGCGAGAAACCGTGCGATCGAGTGGCCAACCTATACGCCACGCGAGTGTGCGCAGGAATTGACCCAAAAAAGTGCTGCCGGCAAGGTCGCGGTTGTCATGGGGCCTGAAAAGTCCGGCCTGAGCAATGATCATCTTGACCAGTGTCACGCGTTGCTAAACATACCGACTGACCCCGGCTTCAGTTCACTGAATATCGCGATGGCTGTGCAGGTCATCAGCTATGAGTTGAGATTGGCGAGCATCGAGGCGCCATCACCCGAACCGCCGGAAGTGCCGCCAGCGACGTCGGAGGAAATGGAATTTTTCTTCGAGCACCTTGAAGCGGTCCTGACGTCGCGTGGATTCCTCAATCCCGACAATCCACGCACGCTCATGCGTCGCCTGCGCCGCCTGTTTGTCAAAGCCAGTCCCGATCATAATGAGATCAATATTCTGCGTGGCATTCTGACAGCATTCGAACGTGCCAACGGGGACCAGCGGTGAGCGATCAATTGATTTATCTCGATTACGCAGCGACGACACCGGCGGCACCGGAAGTCATTGCGGCCATGCAATCCTGCCTCGGCGCTGACGGTGTGTTCGCCAACCCGTCATCCGTGCATCTCGCCGGAAGGCGGTCAGCGGCGGTCGTCGACCGTGCCCGCGATCAATTGGCAACGTTGCTGCAGACCCGTCCGGATCGCTTGATTTTCACATCCGGTGCCACGGAGTCGGATAATCTGGCCATTCGTGGCGCGGCAATGGCGCGGGCCGGCCAGGGCAGACACCTGGTGACCATGAAGACGGAGCACAAAGCGGTCACGGATTCGTTTCGTCATCTTGAAAAAGAGGGCTTCGAGGTGACCTGGCTTCTGCCAGGTCCGGACGGTCTGTTGACGATGGAAAGTCTCGAGTCGGCGCTGCGGGACGACACGCAACTCGTGTCGATAATGCACGTCAATAATGAAACCGGTGTCATCCAGGACATTCATTCCATTGGCAGCCTGTGCCGGGAAAGAGGCATCCTGTTCCATACTGACGCAGCGCAGTCCGTGGGCAAGCTGGGGTTCGATCTCGATGACCTGCCGGTCGACCTGTTGTCACTGACTGCGCACAAGTTCTACGGTCCGCAGGGCGTCGGTGCGCTCTACATGGCGGACCACCCGGGTACCGCGATATTCCCGATCCTGTTTGGTGGGGGGCAGGAGCGGCGCATCCGGCCCGGAACCCTGCCGGTGCATCTTATTTGCGGAATTGGCGCTGCCGCCGAGCTGGCGATTGCCGAACGATCGAAAAACCACGAGCGTGTCACGGTTCTGCGTGGGCGATTGATGTCCGCGCTTCAGGACGTCGCCGGTATCCTGGTCAACGGCGATCCGGATGCCGCCTACCCGGGCATCCTTAACGTCAGTGTGGACGACGTGGACGGCGAGAGCCTGATGCTGGCGCTCGAACCGCTTTGCGTGGCCAGCGGGTCGGCCTGCAATTCCGCCAACGTCGAACCTTCTCATGTATTGAAAACGCTGGGGCGCTCGGACGGCGAAGCGGAAGCTGCGGTGCGTTTCAGCTTTGGGCGAACGACAACAGAAGAAGAAGTGGACCAGGCTGCTGCCCTGTATATTGGCGCGCTCGACAAATTGCGTGGACTCGCGCCGGCTGCCTGAAATGACACTGCCCGGATCCTACAACGAGGAAGTTCGCGCTCGCTTTGAGAACCCGGCTCACGCAGGTGATATCGTCGGGGATTATGCCGAGGTCATTACCGCCGATGTAGCAGAGTCACGGCAGGGCGCACGCCTTGTATTGTGCGCGGGACTCAACGGTGGGAAGATCGCGGCATTGCGATTCAGGGTAAAGGGCTGTCCTTACCTGGTCGCTGCTGCCGAGGTGGTATGTGACAGTCTGGAGGGCGGATCGACCGACCGACTGGCCGGTGTGTCGGCATTGGAACTCAAGGACAGGCTGGCGGTTCCAACAGGCAGGATGGGACGCATGCTGCTCGTTGAAGACGCAGCACGAGCGTTACTGGAATCGATAGGCGAGTAATCGCAGGGACACGGAATAGCGATGGCAATTTCACTGACCGAACCCGCAGCCGAGCGGGTCAGGAATCACCTGGAATCACGTGGCAGCGGCGTGGGCTTGCGCCTGGGCGTAAAAAAGACGGGCTGTAATGGTTTTGCCTATGTCGTGAACTATGCCGACGACGTCACCGAGGAAGACCGGGTGTTCCATGACCGGGGCGTCACCGTCGTCGTCGACGAAAAAAGTCTCGAACTAATCGACGGGACGGAGGTTGATTTCATCAAGGAAGGGCTGAACGAAGCCTTCCGGTTTCGCAATCCGAATATCTCCGGGGAATGTGGCTGCGGCGAAAGCTTCAGCGTCTGATCGACGGTCGCCCCCGACCAATTTCATTCGTTGCCTGAGTGAATTTATGCGAGTAAAATCGGGGGTTTACGATGCTATTCTCAGTTTATTATGGGCCGGTCTTCGAAAGCCGGCTTTTTTGAATCCCAACCAACGAAAAGGAAAGAGGAAATGTCCGCTGAGCAGACGCTCTCTATTATTAAGCCCGACGGTGTACAGAAAAACCTGATCGGAGAGATTTACGGCCGCTTCGAGAAAGCCGGCCTGGAAATCGTCGCTGCACGCATGATGCACCTGACGAAGGAGCAGGCCGAGGGATTTTATGCCGTGCATAAAGAGCGTCCGTTCTACAACGACCTGGTGAGCTACATGACCTCCGGCCCCGTCGTCGTGCAGGTCCTTCAGGGTGAGGGTGCGATCAACAGGAACCGTGAAATCATGGGTGCGACCAATCCGGACGATGCAGATCCGGGGACGATCCGGAAGGATTTTGCGGCGAGCATTGAAGAAAACGTGGTACACGGCTCCGACGGGCCCGATACGGCTGCCCAGGAAATCGCATTCTTCTTTGGCGACGGAATTTGTCCGCGTAGCCGATAGATTCATGTCGGCCGGGCTTGATAAATCGATGACGGGTGAAGACGCGGATCCGCGCGTCAACCTGCTGGGCAAGCCCGAGTTGGCACTGACGCAGTTCTTTGACGGCCTGGGCGAAAAGCCTTTTCGTGCACGGCAGGTCCTGAAATGGATTCACCAGCGCAACGCAACGCGCTTCGACCAGATGACGGACCTGTCAAAGAACCTGCGTGCCCAGCTCGACGAAATCGCTTCCATCGAACTGCCGGAGCTGGTGTCCGAACAGACGTCGGCGGACGGTACGGTCAAGTGGTTGTTCGAGTCCGGCGCCGGTCAGGCCGTCGAGTCCGTGTTCATACCCGAGGCGGGGCGGGGCACATTGTGCATCTCCTCGCAGGTTGGTTGTGCGCTGGATTGCGCGTTCTGTGCAACCGGTGCGCAGGGCTTCAATCGCAACCTCAATGTCGGGGAAATTATCGGCCAGGTGACGTATGCCAATTGCCACCTGCCGTTGCGCCCCAATGGCGAACCGGCGGTCACCAACGTCGTATTCATGGGTATGGGCGAGCCGCTTGCCAACTATCGCAACTTGGTACCGGCGCTGGAGCTGCTGATATCGGACTATGCCTATGGTTTGTCGCGTCGGCGTATCACGGTGAGCACATCCGGCATCGTCCCGCAGATCGACAAACTGGGCGACGAATGCAATGTGTCGCTGGCAGTCTCGCTGCATGCTGCGAACGATGAGCTGCGCGATGTGCTGGTGCCGATCAATCGCATTCACCCGATCGGTGAGCTGCTCGACGCCTGCTGGCGCTATGCGGCCAGGCACGCGAATCGGTTCATCACTTTCGAGTACGTAATGCTGAAGGGTGTCAACGACTCGATCGGGGAAGCCGACCAACTGGCAGGCCTGCTCAAGGGAAGACCGGCGAAAGTGAACCTGATTCCGTTTAACCCCTTCAAAGGTAACGAATTCAGACGATCGAGCGGGAAAGCCATTGCAGCATTTCAGAACCGGCTGCGGGGGCATGGCCTGGTGACGACGACTCGAAAGACCCGCGGCGACGATATCGATGCTGCATGTGGCCAGTTGGCTGGTAAAGTACGGGACAGAGTACGATCGCGGCTGGGCGAGAAAGGCAGGAATTCGGCATGAAAACGTTGATCAGGATCACCGTGGTCCCGGTAATGGCAGCCTTGCTGGCGTCGGCCGGCTGCGTGTCAACGGAAACGACATCGCGCCGGGGCGAATCCAGCGACGAGGCCGCCGATACCAATTACCAGCTTGGCGCACAGTACTACCGTAACGGCAGCTTCGAACTGGCGCGGGCCCGCCTCGAGCGCGCCGTGGAACTCGATACCAGGAACGCCAATGCTCACTCGCTCCTCGCGCTGACCCTGGTTCAGCTCGGCAATCATCGACTGGCCAATGAATCGTTTTCCCGGGCCGTTCGCTTGGCGCCCAATAACAAGGATGTCCGAAATACCTACGCGGTCTATCTCTGCCAGCAAAACCAGTATGACGATGCGCTTGAGCAGTTCGATCGTGCAATCGGCATTCGCGAAAACGACAATGCATGGGTCGAGATGACCAATGCCGGCGTCTGCGTGGCAGAAAAACCGGATTTGTCAGCCGCTGAGAGGTATTTTCGCAGTGCGCTGGAATTGCGGCCGACCTATGGTGAGGCCCTGATCCAGATGGCGGCACTGAAGCACCGGACGGATGACAACCTCACCGCCCGGGCTTTCCTGCAGCGCTTCCTGGGGACGAATCCGCCATCGGCCCCCGTTTTGTATCTTGCGGTACAGATTGAGATTGCCTACGGTGATGACCGCGCTGCAACGGACTATATGAACCAGCTCCTGCGCGATTTTCCGGAGTCTGCGGAAGCTCGGCTGATGCTGCAACAAGGCAGGAAAGAATCCTGATATCACCATGACTGACGATGCACCGAACAACGAGGATAAGCCGGACAAATTGCTCGGCGGGGAACGCTTGCGCGCAGCGCGTCGCGACAAAGATATCTCCGTGGCCGACATTGCCAAGGAACTGCATCTCGACGAATACAAGGTCAGGGCGCTAGAGAAAAACGAATTTGACACGCTCGGCGCTCCCGTATTTGCCAAGGGGCATTTGCGGAAATACGCCGAGCTCGTCGACATCGACACCGACGACGTCATGACAGACTACTACCAGATGAATCGTGCGGCAGGTGCCCCGCCGATCGTCGGTCCCAGGCGCAAGATCGTGCGCAACATTAACCCGATCCCCTGGATTGGCGGGGGTGTGGTGGTCGTCCTGCTGGCTGCGATTGCCTATTGGTGGTTTGTCATGCGCTCGCCGGCGACCGTGGTGACCGCGGAGCCGGTCGGTCTTTCGCCTTTCGTGGCCGAAGAGGCTGATGAAGTCCTTGCTGACGTGCTGCCCGATGCCGAGCCACCCGAACCCGCGCCAGCGGCACCCGTTGGGGAGCCCGTGACTGACAGCGTGGCACCAGGGCCGCCGATGCCAGTCGTTGAAGACACGACCGCTGCACCGGCTGACCGTACGCCGATGCCGGATGCGACGCAGATTGCGTTAGATCTGGCTTTCACCGGCGATTGCTGGACCGAGGTCTCCGATGGCGTGGGGCGCCGACTTTACTACGACCTGGGGCAGGAAGGACGCATCGTATCTCTGGCCGGAAATGCACCGCTTGGCGTTATCCTGGGTGATGCCCAGAATGTCAGCCTGACTGTGGATGGTGAGCCCTGGCCGATCCCCCGGTCCACCATTCGCGGCCGCGTGGCGCGGCTGACGATTGCATCTACTCAATAGCGATCGGTGAGCCGGCCTCCTGGCGTGGCACGATCCCGGAACTCGAAGCCAATGAATACCAAATCGATTCGCGGCATGAACGACATCCTCCCGGAGGCGACCGCTACCTGGCGGCACGTCGAGTCAATCGTGTGCGAAGTCATCGAGTCCTATGGATACGAGCAAATCCGCCTGCCAATCCTCGAGCACACGGAGGTGTTTGCGCGAGCCATCGGGGAGGTTACGGATATCGTGGAAAAGGAGATGTATACGTTCCGCGATCGCAATGACGAGAGCCTGACGATGCGACCGGAAGCCACTGCGGGCATGGTGCGTGCCGGTATTACCAACGGTCTCTTTCACAACCAGCGCCAGAAACTCTGGACGCTGGGCCCCATGTTTCGCTACGAAAAGCCGCAAAAAGGACGGTATCGGCAGTTCCACCAGTTCGACGTCGAGGCCATGGGCTACCCCGGACCGGACGTTGATGCCGAGCTGATGATCATGTGCGCCCGTATGTGGGAGCGTCTTGGCCTGGAGCGTCTGCGTCTCGAGATCAACACGCTCGGGTCGCCTGAAACCCGGTCACGCTACCGCGAGGAGCTGGTGAGCTACTTTTCTGCCGTGAAAAGTCAGCTCGATGAGGATAGTATTCGCCGGCTTGAGAAAAACCCGCTGCGGATTCTGGATAGCAAGAACCCGGATATGCAGGCATTGGTCGAGGCGGCACCCATCATGACCGACTACCTCGACGATGCGTCCTCAGCGCATTTCGAGGGACTGAAATCGCAACTGGATGCGGCCGGCGTGCCCTACGAGGTCAACCCGCGACTGGTTCGCGGCCTCGACTACTACAACCTGACGGTTTTCGAGTGGATCACGGATGCACTCGGATCGCAGGGTGCGGTTTGTGCGGGCGGACGCTATGACGGACTCGTCGAGAAGCTGGGCGGCAGGCAAACACCCGCCATTGGCTGGGCGATGGGCGTCGAGCGTCTCGTCGCATTGTATGAAGCGTCCGGCGGTGCGCCGGGCAGGTCGGCGCCGGATGTCTACGTGGTCGCGGTCGGCGACAAGGCATTCAGCGCGGGGCTTGCCGCGGCGGAAAAGCTGCGGGACAGGATGCCGGGCGTCGTGGTGGCGCTCAACCTGGGCGGCGGCAGTTTCAAGTCGCAACTGAGAAGAGCGGATAAAAGCGGAGCATCACTGGCGGTTATTCTCGGCGAGGATGAGGTCGAACGAAACGAAGCAGGCGTGAAACCCTTGCGCACTGCGGAGGATCAAATCAGTGTCGCCCTCGATGAATTGACGGATGTATTGGCCGGGCAACTGGCGCGGCAGGAAAAATAAGGCAGAAGTTACGTGGAAGACTTATCAGAAAAGGAACAACTGGACGCGATTCGAGCGTGGTGGGCCGAGAATGGCAGCTACGTCATGGGCGGTATCGTCGTCGGCATAGCGGTTATCTTCGGCTGGAATCACTGGCAGACGTCCATTGCCGATACGGAGATTGCCGCGTCGACATTGTTCGAGGAAATCATGGAAGCGGCGGAGCTCAACCTTGTTGATAATGCGGAGCCGCCTGCGGAAACCCTGTTCAGCGAGCACGATGATTCGCCGTATGCCGCACAGGCACGCCTGGCGCTGACCCGTTTGTACATGGATTCAGGTCGCGATCAGGATGCGGCAGACGTCCTGCGGCCGCTGGCGGAAATGCCGCCGACGGATGAGCTGGCGTTGGTGGGCCGGTTTCGCATGACGCAGATTCTCCTGTACCAGGAGAAGCCCCAGGAGGTGGTTGATCTTGTGGAGGGCTTGCCCGAGTCGGCATTTTCCGCGCGTTTCAGCGAAGCGCTCGGCGATGCCTACGCCATGCTCGGACGGTATTCGGAGGCAGAGGCCGCTTATATGGCCGCATCGAATGATGACCCACTGGCACCGACCGTCGACGTCACGATTCTCCAGCTCAAGATCAATGACCTGCCGTCAGCAGACCAGGTTGCGGCAGAGGCCGCCGAAACCGCCGCGGCAGAAGACGATGCGGTAGAGGGTTCTGCCGATGAAGCAGCGGCGGGGGCGGACACGCCCGCTGACGATGCCTCGGAGCCGGAGTCCGAATAATGCCTTTTATGCGACAGCGCATGATGAATGAGATGCTGAAATCCGGATTGCGCCTGGCGGTGATCGGCGGGCTCACCTGCGTCCTGTCGGCCTGCAGTATTTTCGGTGGTGACAAGGACGAGGAGCTGGAACCGCTCGAGCTTGTCGACATCGAACAGACGCTTGACGTTCGTAAAGTGTGGTCCGAAAAGCTGGGCAAGGGCACCGAGTCCCTGCGCATAGGCCTGAATCCGTCGGGTGATGGCAATCGCATTTATGCGGCCAGCTATGACGGCAATGTCAGCGCTTTTAATCCCGAGAATGGCGATCGGGTCTGGCAGACCGAGCTCGAGCTGAATTTGTCAGCGGGCCCGGGTGTCGGTGAAGGCATCGTGGTCGTCGCCGGATACGACGGGGACCTTGTCGCCCTGGATGCAGACGATGGGTCGGAACAATGGCGCATCAACATTGTCAGTGAAACGCTGGCAAAACCCGCGATTGCCGATAGTTCGGTGGTTGTCTATTCGATCGACGGACGACTTCGTGTCTATTCGGCATTGGACGGGCGTGAATTGTGGTCCCTGGCGCGCGATGTGCCGGCGTTGACCCAGCGAGGAAGTTCGTCGCCGATCATTACCGGCAATACCGTCATCGCCGGGTCCGATAATGGCCGATTACTCGCCGTCGACCTTGATGACGGCATTATCGAGTGGGAAGCCGTCCTGACACCGGTGTCCGGGCGCTCCGACCTGGACCGACTTGCGGACATTGATGGCGACATGGCGATCGTCGGGCAGGACATATATGCCGTCGGATATAACGGACGACTGGCTTCACTGGCCGCGGAGTCCGGTCAGTTGCTCTGGACACGTGAGATTTCGTCGCCGAGCGGTGTCGCAGTAGACTGGAATAACGTTTACACGGTGGGTGACGGCGGCGAGGTTCTGGCGCTCTTGCGACGGAGCGGAGACGATGTTTGGCGCCAGGAGAGCCTGCTGCGCCGCGAGCCGACCCGGCCTGTCGCATTCAATACCTCGGTCGTCGTTGGCGACTTCGAGGGTTATGTTCATTTTTTCAATAATTTCGATGGCCGACCGGTTGCGCGCGAGCGGGTCGGCCAAGGCATGATTTCCGGGGCACCGGTGGTGATGGGTGACAAGTTGTTCGTACAGAGCGAGGACGGTGAACTGGCCACGTTCATGGTACGTATGCCGGAACCGGAGGAAGAGGACGATACTGACAGCGATGGTGGTCGCTGACGCGACGCGCGCCCTCGGTTATGGTGATGTTCAGTCATGCTTCCCGTTATTGCACTCATTGGTCGGCCCAACGTCGGGAAATCGACCCTCTTTAATCGCCTGACCCGTTCCCGCGATGCGATCGTCGCGGACTATCCCGGGCTGACGCGCGACCGTCAGTACGGTTTCGGCAAACTCGGGCCTGTCCCCTATATTGTGATCGACACCGGTGGTGTGGCTGGCGGCGAAGCGGGCATCGACGAATTGATGGTGGACCAGACGGTCCGGGCCCTGAAGGAAGCGGATGTCGCCATCGTCATGGTTGATGGTCGCAGCGGCGTTACGGCTGCGGATGAGCATGTTGTCGACCTCGCTCGCAAACATGCAAAGCAGACCTGGCTTGCCGTCAACAAGGCGGAAGGCCTCGACCAGGACATGGCCAGCGGAGATTTCTATGCGCTGGGACTCGGTGATCCTGTCGTGATCTCGGCGGCGCACGGGGACCGGATTTCAGGTTTCATGGACGCGGTGCTTGCGCCGTTTGCCGAAACCGTGCCGGAAGGATCACAGGACGATGCGGACGAAGACAAACCATTGCGTATCGCGGTGATCGGCCGACCGAATGTCGGCAAATCGACATTGATCAATCGCCTGATCGGCGAAGACCGGCTGGTTGTCTACGATCAACCTGGAACCACACGCGACAGCGTGGCCGTCCCTTTTGAACGCGAAGACCGGAAATACCTGCTTATCGACACGGCCGGTGTACGCCGCAAATCCAGGGTGCATGAAACCATCGAGAAGTTCAGCATCGTGAAAGCGCTGCAGGCGATGGAGCGTGCGCAGGTCGTCATCGCCGTACTGGATTCGAGCGAAGGTGTGACGGAACAGGACGTCAGCCTGATGGGCCTGGCGGTCGAACGAGGACGGGCCCTCGTTGTGGTCGCGAACAAGTGGGATGGTCTCGACAGCGATCAGCGACGCCAGGTCAAGGTCGATTTCGATCGCCGCCTCCCTTTCCTGGACTTTGCCGAACGCATGACGATCTCTGCACTGCACGGAACGGCAGTCGGCGACGTATTGCCAGCTACCGAGCGCGCCTACAAAGCGGCGACGCGGGATATGTCGACGACGGAACTCACCCGTGAGCTGGAGGACGCGCAAACCGCGCATGCGCCGCCACTGGTGCGTGGCCGCCGCATCAAACTGCGCTACGCGCACCAGGGCGGACGTAATCCGCCGGTAATCGTTATCCACGGCAATCAGACCGACCGGCTGCCGGATGCCTATCGGCGGTACCTGGTCAATCGATTTCGGAAGCGGTTTCGTCTTCGCGGGACGCCGGTTCGTTTATCATTCAAGACCAGCGACAATCCCTACAAGGGCAAACGCAACAAACTGACGCCCAGGCAGGAGCGTCGTCGAAAACGCCTGCTGAAACGAGTGAAGAAATAGACCTGTGAGAGTGCCGAGCAAAACAATCCAGCTGGACGGCAAGTTCGTCATGCACCGGGGAGGCTACCTGGCATCCCCCAGTGTCGCTTACGAGACCTGGGGCAAGCTCGAGGGCAAAGGCGACAATGCCGTCATCATATTCACCGGCCTGTCGCCATCGGCGCACGCCGCCTCGTCGCCCGAAAATCCCTCGGCGGGATGGTGGGAGGACATGATTGGTTCCGGGTTGCCAATCGATACGGATCGTTACTTCGTTATTTGCGTCAATTCCCTGGGCAGTTGCTTCGGATCGACGGGTGCCGCCGATGTCAATCCGGAGACCGGGGAGATCTACCGGACCACTTACCCGGTTCTGACACTCGAGGATGTTGCCGAAGCGGGTTACGAGGTCGTCAAGGCGCTGGGTCTCGAGCGTGTACATACGACCATCGGTTGTTCGATGGGTGGCATGACGGCACTGGCATTCTGCGTGCGTCACCCCGAGCTGGGCGGCAATTTGTTGTCGATCTCGTCCTCGGCGCGGGCGCTGCCGTTCTCGATTGCGATTCGTTCGCTCCAGCGCGAAATGATCGTGAAAGACCCCAAGTGGGACGGGGGCAACTATGATCTGGAAGATCCCCCGGTCATTGGCCAGCGACTGGCGCGCAAGTTGGGCATGATGACCTACCGGTCGCCCCGGGAATGGGAGCAGCGATTCGGCCGGGAGCGGATTTCAATGGAAATGCACTCGGACGAGCAGTTCTTCGGGGATTTCGCTGTCGAGAGTTACCTCGAGAACCACGCGAACAAGTTCACCGGACAGTTTGACGCGAACTGCTACCTGTACTTGTCACGCGCGTCTGATCTCTTCGATCTCGCCGAGCATGGCGGTTCGCTGGAGGCGGGTTTCTCGAAACTGCGTCTCGACCGGGCGATGGTCGTCGGTGTGGAAACAGACCTGCTTTTCCCCATTCACCAGCAGCGTGAACTCGCCGCCGGACTATCGAACGTCGTCGAGGATACCGAGCTGGTCGAACTCGGCTGTATCAAGGGTCACGACTCATTCCTGGTCGACATGGATGCGTTTCGACCGGTCATCGGCCGCTTCCTCGCCTGACATTAGCCGGGTTGTCGTAATAACTGCGCCGGAGACGCGGCTTACGTCTCTTCATTTTCCCCGCTCCTGGTGACCGTCGCCTCAAGGTAGCCAGACGACACACGTGCCTTGATCTCATCGCCGGCTTTGACGGTTGTCGCGTCCGTGATCAGCGTGCCGGACGCCCGTTCCGATACGATGGCATAGCCGCGGTCGAGCGTCGCGAGCGGGCTGACGGAATCCAGCGCCCTTGCTGCGACCTTGAGCCTGACACCCAGCCGCGCGACGGCATTCGATCCGGCTCCCTGCAGTCGCTGTCGCAGCCCCGTATTCCTGTTGATCTGCTGCTGGACGTGAATGCGTGGTGACTGTTGCAGCAGCCTGGCCTGCGCATCATTGACAGCAATCTGTCGATTGGCGAGGTCGTGACGCATGGCGGCCGTCATGACTTGTTGCAGGTTTTTCAGCCAGGCGCGCTGCCTCGCGACGGTCGCCGTGGGACTGGACTGTCGCAGTCGCTTGCCGAGCCAGTCCAGCGATTGAAACCGGTCTTCCAGGTATCGGCGCCCAAGCGTCGCGATCCTGGCCGAGGTTGCTGACAGGTGGTGCAGCCACTCTTCCTGGTCCGGCACGACGAGTTCTGCGGCGCCCGATGGCGTTGGCGCACGCAAATCCGCGACAAAGTCGGCGATCGTGAAATCCACTTCATGACCAACGGCACTGACGACCGGGATGGGGCAGCCGGCAATGGCGCGGGCGACGCGTTCGTCGTTGAACGACCAGAGATCCTCGAGCGAACCGCCGCCGCGGCTGACGATCAAAACGTCGCACTCGTCTCGCTCAATCGCCGTTTCGATCGCCGCGACGATTTGCGGCGGGGCGAACTCACCCTGGACGGCAGTCGGGTATATGGTGACGGGTACGGCCGGAAAACGTCGCCCGAGCACGGTCACGATGTCACGGACGGCTGCGCCGGTCGGCGAAGTGACAAGGCCTATTTTTTTCGGAAGTGCCGGTAACTCGAGCTTCCGGTCGTTTGCGAACAGGCCCTCGGCGGCCAGCTTTTTCTTGAGCGCCTCGAACTGTCGCCGGAGCTCCCCTTCACCGACAGCCTCGAGCTGTTCGACAATCAACTGGTACTCGCCACGGGCTTCATAGATGCTGACCTTGCCGAAGGCCAGCATCTGGTCGCCGTCCTTCAGGTTGATTGCGGGACCGCGCTGCCGGCCGCGGAACCAGGCACAGCGCAACCGGGCGGCGTCGTCCTTCAGGGAAAAGTAGACGTGGCCGGAACCGGGCCGGGACAGGTTGGAAATTTCTCCCTCTATCCAGACCTTCGCAATGCCGTCCTCGAGCAGGCGTTTGGCCTGTCGGTTCAGTTCCGAGACGCTGATCGCGCGTTCAGAGGGGCTTTCTTCCAGGAGGTCGGTCACCTGGACAGTATACGTCCGCATTTAATGGGTTGCTGGCGTTTACCGGCAAATCGGGTACGCGTACAATGACCGGTTTTATCCGGCCACACTGACCGACAGGAAGCAGCATGCGGATTGCGAAGGAAGCACTGACTTTTGACGATGTATTACTGCAGCCGGGCTACTCCGACGTCCTTCCCCGCGAAGTCGATCTCTCCACCCGGCTGACAACCGATATCTCGCTGAATATCCCGTTGTTGTCCGCCGCGATGGATACGGTTACAGAAGCGCTGCTCGCCATATCGCTTGCCCAGGAGGGCGGCATGGGCATCATTCACCGGAACATGACGCCGGAGATGCAGGCGCGCGAAGTACTGAAGGTCAAGAAATTCGAAAGCGGCATTGTCCGCGACCCGATCACCGTTTCCCCGGACATGAACATCCGCGAAGTCATCGACCTGACCAAGGCGATGGGTATTTCCGGCGTTCCCGTGGTCGAAGGCAAGGTGACGATCGGGATCGTGACCGGCAGGGACCTTCGTTTCGAGACGAATCTCGATGCGCCGGTTGCAACGGTCATGACGCCGCAGGAACGACTGGTTACCGTTCGCGAAGGCGCAGACGACGACGAGGTCCTGTCCCTGCTGCACAAGCACCGTATCGAAAAGGTGCTGGTCGTTACCGATGATTTCGAGCTGCGCGGCATGATCACGGCGAAGGATTTCCAGAAGGCCAGCGACTATCCGCATGCGTGCAAGGACCATCGAGGTGCCTTGCGAGTCGGTGCGGCTGTGGGTACCGGTTACGACACGGATGACCGGGTCGACGCACTGGTTGGCGCGGGTGTTGATGTCGTTGTCGTCGATTCGGCACACGGCTTTTCCAAGGGCGTCATCAACCGGGTGCGCGCGATCAAGGAGCGCTACAAGGACCTGCAGGTCATTGGCGGCAACATCGTGACCGCGGAAGCGGCCACCGCACTGCTCGAAGCAGGTGCCGATGGCGTCAAGGTAGGCATCGGACCGGGGTCGATTTGCACGACGCGCGTAGTCGCCGGCGTTGGCGTTCCGCAGATATCAGCGGTAGCCGAAGTGGCGGAGGGGCTGGCGAAATCCGGCGTACCCCTGATCGCCGACGGCGGCATTCGTTTCTCGGGCGATATCGCCAAAGCGCTGGTGGCCGGCGCGTATTCCGTCATGATTGGCGGCATGTTTGCGGGCACCGAGGAATCGCCGGGCGAAGTTGAGCTGTACCAGGGGCGTTCCTACAAGTCATACCGTGGCATGGGTTCCGTTGGCGCGATGGGCGCACAGCATGGTTCCTCGGATCGCTACTTCCAGGACACTACGGAGGAGCTTGAGAAGCTCGTTCCCGAGGGTATCGAGGGACGCGTTGCCTACAAAGGCTCGATGGTAGCGATCGTGCACCAGTTGATGGGCGGCGTTCGTGCAGCGATGGGTTACACGGGCAGTCATAATATCGACCAGATGCGCACGCGACCGAAGTTCGTGAAGATCACGTCAGCCGGCATGAAAGAAAGCCACGTGCATGACGTCACGATCACGAAAGAAGCACCGAATTACCGAACCAATCACTAGTTATCGATTTAATGGCCGAGCCACTCGATTTGACGTCAGCAACCCAGGCTGACATTCACGCACATCGCATCCTGATACTCGACTTCGGCGGGCAGTACACGCAGCTCATCGCACGCCGGGTGCGCGAAGCCGGCGTCTATTCCGAAATCCACCCCTGGGATATGGACGAGGCGGCACTCCGCGACTTCAATCCTGCCGGCGTCGTGCTGTCAGGCGGTCCGGAGTCGGTCAACCTGGACGACCCGCCGCGGGTGGCCCCGTCAGTATTCGAACTTGGCGTTCCGGTGCTCGGCATTTGCTACGGGATGCAGGCCATGGCGGCGCAACTGGGCGGCAATGTCGCGGCCTCCGAGCATCGCGAATTTGGCTATGCCGAAATCACGCCGGGCGACTCGGAGTTGCTGGCCGGACTGTCCGACGCCGAATCAGGGACGCCGTTCCTCAAAGTCTGGATGAGTCACGGGGACAGGGTTGAGTCTCTTCCCGAGGGTTTCGTGATTGCCGGCGAGAGCGCCAATTCACCGCTGGCCGCCATGGAAGACAGGCAACGGAAATACTACGGCGTTCAGTTTCATCCCGAAGTCACGCACACGCCACAAGGCCAGATGATCATCGACCGGTTCGTTCACGATATCTGCGGTTGTCCGGGAGACTGGACGCCAGGAAATATCGTCGCCGACGCGATCGCTACCGTTCGTGAAAACGTGGGTGATGGCAAAGTGCTGCTGGGATTGTCCGGCGGCGTCGACTCGTCAGTGGTTGCAGCATTGCTGCACCAGGCGATTGGTGACCA
>CAZVWF010000048.1:0-21952 GCA_964630795.1 uncultured Woeseia sp.
GCATGGTAGCCGCGGAAAGGATGGCGGCCAGGACCAGTGGTCGTGTTGGCGGCATCATCGCGGCACGGGATCTTTTTTACAAAGGCGAGATCGCCGAGGAAATGGTCGCCTTCCTGAATGAACACGGCGC
Organism: uncultured Woeseia sp.; assembly: GCA_964630795.1. Lineage (GTDB taxonomy): Bacteria > Pseudomonadota > Gammaproteobacteria > Steroidobacterales > Woeseiaceae > SZUA-117. The sequence continues at coordinate 131 of CAZVWF010000048.1, forward strand.
GCCTTATAACCTGGCCGATTTCGCCGAGTTTTATGCGCGCATCGAAGAACCGGTCTCCGTCAGCTACCGGGGTTATGACGTCTACAAACAACCGTTTAACAGCCAGGGCCCGATGTTGTTGCAGACGCTAAATATCCTGGAAAACTACGATCTCAAAGCGATGGGTCACAATAGCCCTGACTATCTGCATGTCGTTGTCGAGTCCATGAAGCTGGCGTATGCCGATCGCGATACCTACTACGCTGACCAGGATTTTGTCGACGTGCCAGCCGAGGGATTGTTGTCCAAGGCTTACGCTAAAGAACGAGCCGGCGAGATTCGTATGCGACGATCTGATCCTTCGTTTATTGCGGGTGATCCTTTGCCGTTCGATTCCGATGTTGATGAGTGGGCCTACTGGAAAGCGGGTGACCTCGAGCCAGAGGTTACATTGCCCGCAAGTGCCGTCGATCATCCGGAGTCGCTCAAGGATACCTCGCACATCGCCATCATTGATGAAGCCGGTAATGTTTTCGACAGCACCCCGAGTGGCGGCTGGATTGGCGGCGCCGTAATCCTTGGCACGACAGGCATCGGCATGAGCGTGCGCGGCGAACAATTCTGGCTGGACAAGCGTCGGGCAGCACAGTTGCGTCCATGGTCGCGACCTCGCTATACACTGACACCGAGTATCGTGATGAAAGGTGGTACTCCGTTTTTGGCGATTGGCACGCCCGGCGGGGACAACCAGGAACAGACGATTCTGCAGACACTCCTGAATGTCGTCGAATTCGCCGAGGACTGGTATCCCAATCTGCACACCGCGATCGAATGGCCGAGGGTGCAAACACTGCATTTCTACGCATCGTTCTGGCCGCATAATACGGGGTTTAATCGTATCAATATTGAGCAGAACGTCGGTGAGGCCACGATTGATGCGCTTCGACGTCGTGGGCACGATGTCAACGTTGTCCCGCCCTTTCGGATATCCGGTTGTTCGACTGCGGTGATGCTGGATCCGAAAACCGGTAACAGAATTGCTGCGGCGGATCCCAGGCGGGACTGCTATGCAGCAGCTTATTGACTGTGAAGCAATGTGTTCTTGACACTTCATCAATTGACGGTACCGGGTGGCTGTAGTTGAATGGCCGGCCGAATAAGGGCGTAAGCACCGTCCGATGTAGAGGTATGGAGTGAACGAGGAAAAACAGGGCACCAATGTCCGACGATCATTGTTGACGGGAATGGGTGTCGTAGCAGCAGGGGCCGTTGCCGGCACCGCGACCGTGAATGCGCAGGAATCCGCGTTTGTTCCAGACCGTCATGACAGCGATGCGTGGATGGATGAGTTACCCGGCGGGCACCGCACCTGGATTGATACGTCCTATGGGATTGGCGGCATGGAAGCCTTGCATTACGCCAACAATATCTTAAGTGCGAATGGGAACGTCGATGGTGGTGAAGACTCGAATTACGCCATGGTGATTTGCTGGCGTCACTTCGCGACCGCCCTGGGTTACAAAGTCGAGGTCTGGGAAAAATATGGCGAAATTTTCTCTGCTGCCATGCAATACAAGCACCCGATGACCGGCGAATTATTCTCCGTCAATCCTGCCAACATGGACGACGGCAACCTGCATCATGGTGGGAGTACCATCGACAAAATGTTAGGCCGGGGTGTGCAGTTCGCGCTGTGTAATGCAGCAACCCGCTGGTACGCAGGGTATGTAGCAGATGAAACGGGTGGTAACCGGGATGAGATTTACCAGGAATTTTTAGACGCGGCAGTACCGAATAGCCGCTTTATTGCGGCAGGCGTTTTCGGAACGACCCGCGCGCAGGAATATGGTTACAGCCTGTTGTATGCAGGCTGAACCAAACTGGAGAGGAAGGTAATGAAAAAAAACAGTTCAGTGTCACTCACCGCGGCAGCGCTTTACCTGGCTTCCGCCACGAGCCTGGCCGACGAGGCCAGGATCGCACAGGCGGTCACACCGCTGCCGGAAGATCTGAGAGCCGAGGCCGGTGTCTATGAATATGACGAGCATGGCGAGCGCGTGACCTATCGCGAAGCGGGCAACCACGTTGAATGTCAGCCCAGAAACGAGAATGGCTTCACATCCTGTACGTCGACCACCACGGCAGCTTACCGCGACCTGAGTGCGAAGTTATCTGCCGAGGGCCTGTCGGGTGGCGAACTGCAGGCCGCACTGGCAAAGGCAGTGGAAGCAGGTGAAGTCAACCCGATGCCCATGGGCACGATGTACTATCGCGGCTACGACAAGGATGATCGAATCCAGCTCCTGTGGGTGGTCTTCCTGCCGGATGCGGTGTCCGATGTGCTCGGTATGTCAACGCTGAGCCAGCGCGACAACTCTCTCGCCGGACAGGGCCTGCCCTGGATGATGCGGGAAGGTTCGGGTGGTGCGCACCTGATGATTCCTATCAACGGTACGGAAATGTCGAATCCGGGCGGCGCGAGCATGGCCCTCGATACCAAGGCTATCGACGATCCGGTCAGGCACGCGACGCTGCCGCTTCCCGAAGATCTGCGTCCGTACGCGGCGGTCATCGATTATGATGACGAAGGCAACCGGAAAGTACTCCGTCCAGGTCGTAATGCCATCGAATGCCAGGTTCGTAATGAACAGACGGGCTTTACACGCTGCTACCACCGTTCACTGGGTGCGGAAGCAGACATGCAGGCCAAGCTGATGGCGGAAGGTAAGTCGATGCAGGAAGTGTTTGCCGCGGTTAGCGAAGCACGCGAGAGCGGCGAATTGACGCCGGCACCGTTGGGTTCACTGGCGTATCGCCTGTATGAGGAGGATGATCGGCTCAAGCTGCTGTGGGTCATGCGTCTTCCGAATGCGATGGCAGCAGATCTTGGTATGTCGACCGGTAGTCAGCGTGATGCTTCGCTGGCAGGAAAAGGTTTGCCCTGGATGATGCGTGAGGGCACGGCCAGCGCACACCTGATGATTCCGATCAACGGCACGGAGTTGTCTAACCAAAAGTAGGGAAGCAATACCCATCTACAGGCCGGGTCACAGCAGCGCTGCGGCCCGGTTTTTTTATTCCCCGTCCTTCAGGTTTTCGTAATAGTCCCGAATTGGCTGAAACGGGCCGTACTTGTGCTGCTCGTGGGGGAAGTCGTCTGCATAGGGCGGGTAGGGGCTATCGACGTGTTTGCGCGTCCTGTCCGGAAAGTCGACTTCGAGATTCGCTTTGACCGGTCTCGGTTTGGAATTGATGTATGCCGAGACATCGAAGGTCTCGTCGTCGGTCAGGTCGGCCTGGCCGAGCGGCATTCGTGCCTTGATAAACCGCGCGGCTGTCAGCACACGGTTCATTCCGGCACCGTTGTTGTAACTGTCCGGCCCCCAGAGTGGCGGGAACAGGTAGCCGTTGGCCGGATTCGCGGTCGCCAGCAGTCCGAGCCCGTCCACGCCGTGGCAGACCTGGCAGCGATTCTCATAGACGATACGACCCGCTTCCGGATCAGCACGGCGGTTTGGCTCGGCAAAGGCGGCCTGCTCATCAGAGACCCGGCTGCTTGTGCCCATAACCGCATACTGGTCATTGAGGCCAAGGATGTAACGTTCCATGGCCATCATCTCGATACTGTCTCGTGGCAGTAGTTTGCCGTTCATGCTGCGCTGCATGCAGCCGTTTATCCTGTCCCGTAAATCACGAATGCCACCGTCCCGGCCGGAGTCTCTCGGGTATTTTGGCGCGCTCGGTAGTAGCGACAACGTGCCCGGTTTGGTGCCGTTCTCGAGGTGGCAGGACGCGCAGGCCATGTTCGTCCCTGAATATCGCATCTCCGGGTCATCATGGTTCGGACCGATATAGAGTGAAGTATCGCGAAGCAGTCGACGACCATATTCCTCGGTGGCTGCATCCGGGTAGCCGTCGGCATCCGTTTCATTACCGCCGGTCAGCATCAATGCGCCGGCAATGACGGCGACACCGATGGCCAGGCCTGTAAGTACAGCGGCCTGCATGCTGCCGCGCTGACGCTGACTATGCGTCGTCATTCGCTTGCTCTCCTGCAGCAGGGTTCAAAACCCGATGCTGAATATCATACTGCCGAACCTGGTTGGCAAAAAGGTGTTTAGGGGCTTCGATCCGGCGCCGGAGTCCAGGTTTCAATAGCCACATCGCACCGAAGCCGACAACCAGTGCGACGGATGCCGTCACAATAAAAGTCGTTATCATCAGTTGGCTCCCAGTTGATCTTCGCCAGCGAAGAACTGGCGTATGTAATGGGAAACAGCAACGATTTCTTCGTCACTGAGACGTTCCGTCCACGGCGCCATCGACGTCCCTTCCACGCCCGTGCGCAGCACGCGCATGCTCTCGGCGTGCGTTGGCCGTTCCCCCCGGAAATCACTGGGCATGATCGGCAGTTCGTGCGCGGCAAAGCCATTACCGTCACCATTATCGCCATGACACTCTGCGCAGTGAGTCTGATACACGATCTCGCCTGCACTGATCATGCCGGGCAGCACACCTTCTGACGATTCATTCGGACCGAAGGATTGGACCCTGGCCGCGAACGCGGACAGGCGGTCGGGAGATTGATCGCGCCAGGCAGGCATCGCGGTACCGTGAACGCCGTTCCACAGGACGTCACCAATTCGTTCCAGCGTGTAATCCCGCAGTGTCAGATTGGTTGGTGACGGGACGAGCCATTGCGCGGCCGGTCCATCGCCCGCGCCGGCGTCGCCATGGCATCCAGAACAATTATCTCTCCAGGGTTTATCTTCCTCGGACAGGCCGATATCGGGTGCCAAAGGTGGCGCGCCGCCTCGCTCGCGTGTTTTGGCCGGATGTGCATTGAGCAACGGTGCGTCGAATGACATCTGTGCCCATTTGTCATCACCAGCTGCTTCCTGTGCGTGCTGATCACCTTCGGGCCACGCGAGCTCGCGGGGCCGCCCGAGCGACTCGATGTAAGCGACCAGGTCGCGAGCCTCCTGAAGGGGCTGGTCGGGTGAGCCGTTAAACAGTGCGCTGTAAGGCGGCATAATGGACTGTGGCACCACGGCCCGGGGCGCAAACAAATGCACGTAATGCCAGTTTTCGGTGCGTGTGCCCCCGGCGCGCGACAGGTCGGGGCCAATGCGCCTTGTACCCATCAGGTGGGGATAATCGAAACGCGTCTCCCACGCCAGCGTGGGTGCCCCAAATCGCTCGATATCGGCCTCGAGGTACCGTACCTGCTGCGAGTGACAGTAGGCACAACCCTCACGTGCGTAGACCAGCCGTCCCCGTTCTTCGGATGCAGTTAATGGAGGCGGATTGGCCGGAGACATCAGCGCGGTCTGCTCGGCGAGAACCTTGCTCGGCCAGACGCCAAGCCAGGATACCGACAGCACAAAAAAACCGACGCCCGCGACCGATGCCACAACATAGGCCATCACGAGGCCGCGTCCCCAGCCTGCCGCCGGATCAGGGCCAGCAGGCGCCGTCAGCACGGTTGGTGTCACCTCTTCCACGGGCTTCTCGATGAGCGTGCGATCCACCGCCCGGGCACCGGCTCCGCGTGGCCCAGTCGTCAGCCCGACGAGGACCAGGACAAAGCCGGCCGCAATCGGAATGCCTGATATTACGCGGATCACCCAGTAGGGTTGGGAGGCCTGAATGGACTCCAGCCATGGTGCGCTTGTTTGCCAGAGCTTGCCCTGGATAACCCCGGCAATCGTCAGGTCGATCATCATGACCGTGATGCCAATGACGAGCAGCCAGTAGGCCCACTCCAGCGCTCTCGCGTTGTAGCGTGCGTTGGCTATGCGTTGCCAGGCGTGAATGATGCCGCCAATGCCGGCAAAGGTGGCAAAACCGAGCATCGCGAGGTGCGAGTGGGCGACAACCCAGTCAGTAAAGTGGATGGTCTGATTCAGTGCCATCTGTGCCTGGGACGCGCCCTGCACGCTGACGATGACGTAGAACACCACGGACATGGATACGAAGCGCAGAGCGATCTCTTTGGGTATGAAGCCGGCTCCTCGCTGCGACAGCATCAGGTTGGTCACCACGATGACCACGACGACGCCCAGCAATGCCGAGGCGGCGATGGCCGTGAACTGCGCCTCCATCGGAATCACCGAAAAGATGTAGTGATGCGTGCCGTTCAACGGATACCAGAAAAACAGCCCCCAGAATCCGAACATCGACAGAAAATGGCTGAAGATCGGTCTGCCCGTCGATGCGGGAATGACGAAGTAGAGAATGGCCAGCGCGAGCGGCGTCACAAACAAGCCCACCGCATCGTGAATCCAGAGGCCGCTGATGGCGGCACCCGCTGCGCCGGGTACGAACTCCGGCACGATGTTGCCCATCGGGAAAGCGAGAAACGTGAATACCAGTGAACCTATGATGTACCAGCTCGATACGTACAGACTATCCAGGCTCCTCCGGAAGAAGGGCGGCAGGAACTGGATCGCGGCCATCGCCAGTGCAATGAGTACGAACAGGTCGACGATCAATGGGAATTCAGCCCACTCGAGGGGTTGGCTGACACCTGCAAGGACGAGGATCCAGCCGGGTATCATCACGGCGAAATTCCAGATGGCGAATAGCCAGCGACCGAGGACTTTGCTCGTCACCGCCCGGCCGGTAAGGATCGGGACAGCGTGGTACATGAAGGCCAGGAAGGCGTTACCGAGCCAGCCGAGCATGATTCCCTGTGTATGCGCATAGCGCAGACGGCCCCAGCCGAACGCCAGGGATCCGCCCGTGAGATCCGGGAAGATGAATTGAAGTGAAATGATGAGGCCAAAAACAATCGCGATCAGGACGGTCGCGAGTGCAGCGAGGCCGTGTGCGCGGACCAGTGGCGTATCGACCTGGTTGTCCGTAGCCGGGTCGGCAGTGTCTGTCATGGGTAACCCTTTCACCCGAAAAATTGCAGGTGGCATTGTAACGATTTCGGTCTGCGATGTGGGCTCTCAGTCGATCGAAGCGTTCCGACCGACAATCCCACCAGGCTGTCCCGGTCTGTTACAGTCGGCACCCGCATATCTGTTTACCGCAGGTCCCACCTGCGCCAGGGAGGATCCAATCGTGGACAAAGAGAGGGAAAATGACAGCGATCGGCGCCGCTTGCTGACAGGACTGGGCCTGGCAACGGCAGGCACCGTTGTCGCTGCCGGGTCAGTTGGTATGGCGCAGGAGGGTGAGCCAGCGCGCAATTCAAGGCGCTATCCGCTGGATGCGTGGCTCGACAGGCCGGACGCCTATCATCGCGTGTTTATCGATTCCTCCCGCCCGCTAGGCGCGATCGAAGGTCTGCAATATGCGAGCAATATGCTGGGGGCCCATGTTCGAAATTACGGGGGAGAGGAATCGGACTTCTCGATGGTCGTCTGCTTCCGGCGATTTGCGACACCGCTGGGCTGGGGAAGAGAGGTATGGAGCAAGTACGGGAAGATTCTTGACCGCGTGCTGGAATACCCGGATCCGGCGACGGGTGAGGCCTTTACGGCAAATCCCGCAATGATGGAACGTACCGACCTCCCGAACCGGGGCAATACTGTGGTCTCACTGGGCGAGCGTGGCGTGCGTTTCGCGGTCTGCGATGCGGCTACGCGGGTGATCTCCGGCGTCCTTGCTCGTGCGACGGAAGGCGATGCCGATACAATATACGAAGAGCTTGGTGCATCACTCGTGCCGAATGCGAGATTTGTACCGGCTGGCGTGCTCACGGTAACGCGTGCCCAGGAGTATGGCTACAGCCTGCTGACGGCCGGGCTATAACGTGTCATCGTCAGCATCGGGCCCTGGCTACTCGCGATGAATGGAGAGCCAGCGAACCCTGCGGCGGTCCGCGCGAATGACCTCGATGCGATAGCCGTTCCAGGTGATCGAGTCCCCGACGGCCGGAATGCGCTCCAGGGTCTCGGTGACCAGTCCACCGACGGTCGCAACGTCTGATTCCGGATGCCAGGTCACATTCAGCTTCGCACTGATTTGCCGGAGATCAACTGACGCACGAACAATCAAGGTGCCGTCCGAACGTGTCCGAATGTCGTCCGCCGGTGAGTCGCTCTCGTCCCGTATGTCGCCGACAACTTCTTCCAGCAAGTCTTCGAGGGTTGCGATGCCTTCGACAGTCCCGTATTCATCGACGACAAGCGCCATGTGTCGGTGGCTTTCCTGGTAGGTACGCAAAAGCTGTGGCAATGACACGCTGTCAGGAACGATCAGCACTTCATGCGTTAACGCCTCCCAGTCGATGTCATCACGGTCGTTTTGGAGTAACCAGTCCAGCAACTCTTTGGCAAAAACGACGCCGGTAGCATCGTCGAGATCACCCGTGGGGGTGAACGGAAAGCGACTGTGCCCGCTATGGCGAATCATCTCGAGGGCGGACGATCGGTTCATTGTCCCGGACAGGTGCAGGATATCCTCGCGCGGAAGCATGATGTCATGTGCCTGGAGTTGACCGAGCTGCGTAGCGCCGACAATCATCCCTGCCGTTTTCGAGCCTACGGCGCCCTCGTTACGTCCGAGGAACGCGAGCAATCGTATTTCTTCCGGCGAAGTGACGGGTGACTCGACCTCGCCACGAATGGCTCGCGACATCTTTTCGCTGAGGGCAACCAGTGGCCACAACAGCCGGCTGAGCCAGTCGATTCCGTAAGCGACGGGTGCTGCCAGCCGTGTGGCGTGAGTCACGCCCAGGGTCTTCGGGATGATCTCTGTAAAAAGGAGGACCGCGAGCGTGAAGAGGATTGAAAAAATCCACAAGGTGCCAGGCTCAAAGACGCTGGTATAGCTTGCACCGGCAACGGCCGCGCCGACGGTATGTGCGGCGGTGTTGAGGATCAGGATAGCAGCGATGGGGACATCCATGTTCTCTTTGAACTTGGTAAGTAGCCGTCCGGACCGTTTTCGTCCCCCGTCAATCATGACTTCGATCTGGGGCCGTGTCAGTGATAACAATACGGACTCAAAAATTGAGCACAGGAAGGAAACGATCAGGACGACCGATACAGCAGTGACGAAGAGCAGCATGCAAACTCCGTTGCGCGGAAATTAATGGTAAGAATGATGCCCAATGTAATCGCAGCGGCGGGCACTGTCGACTGTGCTTTGCTGCGATCCTCAGCAACGCGCGCCCCGGACCGGGCGCTGCCCCGGCGCGGTCGTTACTCGGGGGTGCAGTTCGTGTCGTTCAGGATGTACCGCGAATGATCGGACTGCCGGATCAAAACACAGCGCTCGCCGTTCCTGACCAGGCGAAACTGGATCGGCCTCTGCATGTCCCGCCCCTGTGGGACAGGGTTTTCCATCGTTGCTGGGGGGCGATTTTCTATCGTCAGCAGGCTGCTGTCGGTCAGGGCTAAATCGGACAGGATAACGTGCGTACCCAGTGCAGCGTTTACAGTCTGTTGCAGCGCCACCCGACTGCCCGTATCTGCATTGATGATGCGGGCGGGTTGATCGTGAGTGCTCTCGAGCACCTGGCAGCCGGCTGCGCCGATGGCTGCCGCGGTCAGACCTGCGATACTGCGTCGGCACATGACTTACTGGCGCATGATGCGGTTCGAGTCGAAGGGAGAGCGCCGCACAACACCGTCAACGGCGTCAAGCCGGAATCCTGGTTTGGATAACAGTTCGGGACCAACCGCAGCAGGAGTTATGCATCCCAGGCCTGCCTGATGTGCCAGTGCGACTTCGAGCCGGTTTTCGGTGGAGTCGCCCAACATCCTGGTGTAGTCGTCTGCCACTGTGCAGCCAAGGACGCTGGCCATGCCGTCATCCACAGCAGCGGGCGTAAAGCCGTCACTGTAGTCGCCATAATTCAATGCATTCACACCGCGAAACTGAATCGTAAAGTAACTCGTGCCGCAGTTTCCTGTCGCGTAAAAGCCATAAGGCTTTCCGCAGGTAGTGGCACCGATCTGGATTACCTCTACACCTGCACCGCGAAGCCCGTTCATCACGGCTTCGCTCGCTGAGCAGGTACCCCCGCCCGTGAGCACATAAACGCGGGGCAGGTCGAGTGTCGGTAATGCCTGGCCAGGTGCGACCGAGAAACCCAGTCCCGTCGTGTGGAACGGAGTCGGCGCAAGTGCCTGTCCGGTTACGGGGTTCGTCGCTGGGTGCTTGTCGTTGAACTGAATGGTTTCAAAGTCCTTGCCCGCCGTTGGCCCGGCGCCTGCAATCATGTAGGCGAGCTGCGAGGCGATATCAAGGTAACCGCCCCCGTTGTAACGAATGTCGAGCACGAGGTCGTCAATGTTGGCTGCGTCCAGTGTATTGATCGCGTCCACCAGTGCCTGTTCGGCCGGTGCGCGGAAGAAATTGAAGGTCATGTAACCAATGGCATCGCCATTTGACGTGTTGGTGATGACCTGCGTGTTCTGCACCATGGCGCTGGTGATTTCTTCGGAGGTCATTGTGATCTGACGTACGGTGCCATCGAGGTCGCGAACCGTGAAGTCGTGGGTTTCGCCGAGCGTGCTCGGGAACAAACCGGCATTCAGTGCATCGACACCGGCCTGGGTATTGGTATTGATGTCGAAGCCATCGATTTCGAGGACGGTAGCGCCGCGCGCAAGATCAGTGCCAGCCTCCGTGGCCGGCGAATTCGGTTCTGTATAGGCAACGACAATCTCGCGGGGTGGCGTTGTCGAGAGCAGCGCCCATTCCGCGCCATAACCGGCGGAAACACCGCTTTGCGACAGGTTGTACCACTCAAGCGAATCGTAGGTGAAGTGGAACTTGTCCTTGGGTGCGCCGGAGGACGTTGTCGCGAAGGTTTTCAGCTGATCGAAGTAAACCAGGGGGTCGTTGAAATCACCGGGGTCCTGGTCCGTGATCTCGTCGTACCAGAGATAAGTATTGTCGCTCCAGGAACGCAGGAAGTTGTTCTCATCGAGAATCGTACCCTGAACATCAGGATAGGCGCCGCCCGTTGCCGGATCAGTTCCGGAACGCGGTGCACTACATTGATTGGCGAACGTCGATGCCGGCTGGAAGACCCCTTGCTGCCATCCCGACGAAGGCGGGGGCGGGGGAGGAGGTGATGGTGGGGGAGGTGCGGCAACGCTGCCACCGCCACCACCGCCGCCACAGGCGGCCAAAGTCAGTGACAGGGAAAATAGGCCAATAAGGCGCACAATAGGTTTTATCATGATGATTCCTTCGCCCGGGGTTTGTCCTGCAATGGGTAAATCATACGGCAAGAAGGCCATGGCAACACCGGCGCCAATGACTATCTGGCGGATTGTCAAGCCGCTGACCTAATCAGATCGAATTCCTTCGACACTCCGCAAAGATGCGAGTAGCCTCGCGGTGTTTGTCCTCTGGTTGATTCTGGAAGGCGAGCGATCAGGTAGAATACGTAAATCCACCTATGTGTCAGCCGGTGGAGGGACACCGGCCTGACACATCGCCTTACTTGAATTAATCCATGAATTGACGTCGATGACCGCTGTAACCGAAAACACGAAAACGCCGGAGCGGGATATGCGTGACGGACTGTTGTCGGCACTGATCGCTTATGTGGTATGGGGACTTTTGCCCATCTACTTCATTTTCCTCAAAGCGGTAGGTTCCACTGAAGTGCTTGCGCACCGAATCATCTGGGCAGTTCCGTTCGGCGCATTGATCATTCACTTCCGTCGACAGTGGCCCGAAGTCGTGCGGGCACTTTCTCACCCGACGATGCTGAAGCTTCTGTGTATAACGGCATTGCTGATTGCGGGCAACTGGTTCGTCTACATCATTGCGGTGCAGCAGGAACAGATTTTTCAGGCGAGCCTGGGGTACTACATCAATCCGTTGTTGTTTGCGGTCGTTGGTGTCTTCGTTCTGGGCGAACAACTGCGCTTGCCCCAGGCGATGGCGGTACTTCTGGCTGGGGTCGGGGTCCTGGTCCTGACATTCAGTGGTGGTCAGTTTCCGTGGATCGCATTGTTTCTCGGTGTGAGCTTCACGATCTATGGTGTAATCCGCAAGAAGGTGGTCGTCGGCGGTATGCCAGGGCTTTTTGTCGAGACGATTGTGCTCGTGCCATTTGCGATTGTCTTCCTTGGGTGGTTGATGGCGCAGCAACAGGCCGCTTTTTATGGCTCAGGCGTAAAATTGTCCGTCTTGCTGGCGCTGGCCGGGCCCCTGACGGTAATTCCGCTCCTGTTCTTCGCGCTTGCGGCCCGCCGATTGAATCTCACCACGGTCGGAATGATGCAATTCATCGCGCCGTCATTGCAGTTCCTGGTGGGCGTGTACAGCGGCGAGGTGCTGACGGCGGCACATCTTGTCTGTTTTGCCTGTATCTGGTCTGCTGTCCTGCTGTTCAGCTGGGATGCCTGGCGCAACAATCGTCGAAATACGGCATTGGTCACGTGACGCGACCATTTCCGGCCCTCAGTATTCTCCCGAATGAACGATTCACGCTGGAGGTGTTCCAAATGTCCACGACCGGCTTGACTGACCGGGGTTTCTGTAGCACATAACACCCTGAGCCGGGGTATGGAGACTAAAGCGGTCACCGGCCTGTAGAATCAAGGTATCGGTGCCAGGGACTTTTCACGTATGCAACGGAAGACCAAACGCGCGCTTCTCATCGTTGGCATCTTCGTCGCCGCCATCGGGGGTGCTGGCATCCTGAGTCAGCTCAAACCGCCACCGGAAAGGGAGGATGCAGTAAACGTTGATCCGCTGGTCGAGGTCCTGGCGCTCATTGCCGGCGACCAGCAATTCAGTATCGCCAGCCAAGGCACGGTCAGGCCCCGGACAGAGACAATGCTGAGCGCAGAAATTTCCGGCGCTATCATGGAGATCTCGCCAAAATTTGTTACCGGTGGCGTCTTCAGCGCGGGCGAAACCCTGCTGCGAATCGATGCGACGAATTACGAGGTCGCGGTTGATCGGGCCGAGGCGACCCTGGTGCAGCGCCAGATCGAGTTTGATGGCGCCGAGAAACTACGCAGCCAGGGTTATCGCGCGGAGTCCGAGTATGCCTCGGCTGCTGCAGCGCTTGCTGCGGCGGAGGCGGACCTCGTTAATGCGCGTCGCAACCTTGAACGCACCCAAATCAGCCTGCCATACGACGGAATGGTCCGCAGCAAGGATGCCGATCTCGGACAGTATGTTAATCCCGGCACTCGCCTCGGAGTTACCTTTTCCACGAATGTAGCGGAAGTTCGCTTGCCGTTAACCGATCAGGACCTGGCGTTCGTTAATCTCCCTGGCGCCGATGACATTCGGTTGTCCGGCGGCGATGACGGGCCGCATGTTGAACTAAGCGCAGTCCAGCAGGGTGAGTCCCGCACATGGCAAGCGAGAATTGTCCGGACGGAAGGTGTCGTCGACGAACAGAACCGGGTGACTTATGCGGTGGCGCGGGTTGAAGACCCATACCGTTTGTCCGGAAACGAGGATCATGAGACGGCATTGCCGATGGGTACATTTGTTGCGGCAACGGTCGAAGGGGTCACCGTCAAGGACGTCGTACGCATCCCTCGTACTGCGTTGCGCGCCAACAACCAGGTGATGTTCGTGGATGAAGACAATCGAATTCGCATGGGCAACGTCGATATCATCCGGGCTGATGCGGAGTACGCTTACCTGCGTGCCAGCTCGCTGCCAGCAGATCGGATCAGCATGACGATTATCGAATTGGCGATCAACGGGATGACGGTCCGAACCACTGAGGTACTCGACAATGCTTCTGGCCAGGGCGCGTCCCGTACGCAGGTTGCTGAAGGGCCCCTGGAATAAAGCAGGGCGGCAGATATGAAGCAGCCTGGAGAAACCTCGCAAACAGGATTGATCGCCTGGTTTGCAAAGAATCATGTCGCGGCCAATCTGCTGATGTTCCTGATCATTGCCTTTGGCGTCGTTTCATCGTTCACGATTCGCAAACAAACCACGCCTGACTTCGAACTCAATATGATCCAGGTGCAGGTGCCCTACCTGGGTGCCGCGCCGCAGGAAGTTGAGGAAGGGGTCGTCATCAAGGTTGAGGAGGCCATCCAGGACATACAGGGGATTGTCGAGATCTATTCCCGGGCGACCGAAGGCAGTGGCAATGTCACGATTGAGGTGGCATCCGGGGAGGATATCAACGAGATCCTGACGGAGGTTAAGACCAGGGTTGATGCCATATCGACGTTTCCGGCCCTGACCGAAAAGCCGATTATTTTCAAACAGGAAGTGCCGATACCTGTGATTTTACTGTCGGTTACCGGTGACCTTGATGAATATGCACGCAAGGAAATCGGGCTCGAGATTCGAGATGATCTGATGCGAATTCCGGCGATCAACCAGGTACAGATCCTGGGTGATCGGGACTACGAAATCAGCATTGAAGTGTCCGAGCATATCCTGCGTCAGTACGGACTCACGATGAGTGAGATTTCGCAGGCAATACGCGCATCATCCGTTGACATGCCAGGCGGCGCCATTCGGACCGAGGGCGGCGACATTCTCCTGCGCACGGAAGGGCAGGTCTATACGGGGCATGAATACGCACAGCTTGTCTTGCGTACCTATCCGGACGGTACTCGCCTGACGCTCGGCGACATCGCCACCATTCAGGACGGGTTTGTCGAGACCAACGGATACGCCCGTTACATGGGCCAACCGGCAACATCGATGCAGGTGACGGCCATCGGCCAGCAAAACGAGCTTACGACCGCGGCGGCCGTCAGGGCGTATGTCGCTGACAAGCAGGAGGCGCTGCCGGACGGTGTCAATATCGAGGTCTGGGTGGATCGATCGTTCTACCTGCAGGATCGCCTGGACATGATGTTTACCAACATGCTGCAAGGTGCATTGCTGGTTTGCCTGATTCTGTCGCTCTTCCTGCGCATGAAAGTTGCAGGTTGGGTCCTCGTGGGTATACCGATCGCCTTTTTCGGCGCCATGTGGCTGATGCCACACGGGCCATGGCCGGTTTCCATTAACATGATCAGCCTGTTTGGCTTCATTCTCGTGCTAGGCATCGTGGTCGATGACGCCATCATCATCGGCGAGAGTATCTATGCAAAGATACAGGCGGATGGTCACACGCTCGACAATACGATCAGTGGGGCCCGACGCGTAGCGGTGCCGGCCACATTTGGCGTGCTGACGACCATTGCAGCCTTCGCACCCATGTTGTTCGTGGGTGGGATTGTTGGTCCCTTCTTCGAGGCGATGTCGGTTGTCGTAATTTTCTGCCTGCTGTTTTCACTCGTTGAGTCAAAATTAATTCTGCCAACACATCTTGCGCATGTCAGGATTAAACCAGTTGATGAGGCTGACCTGTTCAACCCGGTGCGAAGAATTGGGTTTTTCGAACGCATCCCACGTTCTCTTACGAAGATTCAGTGTCGCGTTCAGCGCGGTCTGCAGTCGCTGATCAATGAATGGTATGCACCGACGCTCTTAAAGGCCCTGCGTAATCGTGGGTTGACGGTCAGTGTCTTTGCCGCAGTCCTGATCCTGACCGTTGGCATCATGAATAGCAGCATCACCAGGGTGGTCTTGTTCCCGGATTTGCCCAGCGACTTCATCCAGGTCCAGATGACGATGCAGAATGGCACCGCGCCGGCCGTGCGAGACAGTGCCCTGGATCATCTCGAGCAGGTTGTGTTCGATATCAATGACGAATATGTTGCGGAGCATCCGGGCGAGCCTGAACCCATTGATCACCTGATTGTGTTCACCAACGGGGACGCTGCGGGAGTAATTTTCGCCGAGCTTTATCGTGGCGATGACAGGCCGCTCAGCAGCGATGAACTGATCGGGATGTGGCGTGATCGTACAGGCGAAATCCCCGGGATGAAGGAACTGACATTTTCTGGCGCTGAAAACATCGGCGGCGGCGCGCCGCTCAGCTTCAATCTCACGGGGAATAACCTGGTCGTACTTGAAAAGGCGGCCCGGGCACTCGAGGATAAACTCGCCGAGTACACAGGTATCTTTGATATTCGGAATTCGTCCAATTCCGGTGGGCAGGAGATACGGCTGGAGATTAAGCCGGAGGCAGAGGCACTTGGGCTGACCATGTCGTCGCTCGGTCGCCAGGTGCGACAGGCATTTTATGGCGAAGAAGCACAACGGATACAACGGGGCCAGAGCGAACTCAAAGTCATGGTTCGCTACCCTCTTGAGGATCGGCGATCGATCGCCGATCTGGAGAATATGCGGATTCGGACGCCGGAGGGCGCCGAGGTCCCGTTCAGTTCGGTGGCAGAGGTTTCTTTCGGGCAGGCCTATTCAAGTATCACGCGCCAAAATCGCAAGCGAGCGGTAACGGTGTCCGCCGATATTGATGAAGAGACGGTCGAGCCAGGTGAGATTATTGAGGATCTCGCTGAGAATTACATTCCGGAACTGCTGTCCCGGTATCCCGGCGTGGAATATGGTCTTGAGGGTTCGAGCCTCGAGGAGTTTGAATTCGTTCGAAATATCACCGTGGCCTCCATTGCAGCGATGTTTCTCATCTATGCCTTGATAGCCATTCCGCTGCACTCTTATGTGCAGCCGTTAATCATCATGTCTGTCATTCCTTTCGGCATGATTGGCGCTGTCGGCGGTCATATCATCATGGGTAAAGCGCTCAGCATGTTTTCGCTGTTCGGGTTGATTGCATTGGCGGGCGTCGTGGTGAATGACAGCCTGATTCTGATCGATTTCATCAACAAGGCGCGACAGAAAGGCGTCGATCGTTATGAAGCGGTCGTGCGATCCGGCAAGGAGCGATTCCGCCCCATTGTTTTGACCTCACTGACGACGGCGGCGGGGTTAATGCCAATCATGCTGGAAACCAGCTTTCAGGCACAGTTTGTGATCCCGATGGCCATCTCGCTGAGCTTCGGAATCCTGTTTGCGACGGTCATTACGCTTTTCCTGATTCCGTCGCTTTATTTGCTGCAACAGGACCTCGGCCACGGGCTGGTCGATTTGAAGAACCTGTTGCTGGGCAGAGATCCGGTGCAGGTTGCTGAGTCGATGGGGCGCGGGGACTGATGGACCACTGGCTATTCCAGGGATGACTCGAATCCGACGCTGATGGTGGATGGCAAGTCAGTCGACTAGGGTCGCCTGAGGATCGCGAACCAGCGCGCGATATTCAAGAGGCTCATCAGCGACGCGGAAACATAAGTGAAGGCGGCCGCCATCAGTAGTTTTCGTGCGTGGCGCTTGTCAGCGTCGATCAGGGTCTTGTTTTCGTCAAGCATCGGCAAGGCACGATTGAAACTAGCGTCAAATTCGGTCGGTAGCGTCACCAGGTGAACGAGCGTGGACGTTCCCAGGGTCATCAGGCCACCGAGAAACATCAGGATGCCAAGGCCGGGCACGCGCGTGATGGCACCAATGAAGGGTGACACCATTAGTATCAAGGCACCCAGTTTTTCGAACTTCTGTGTAACTTTCACGAGGTGTGTTCGGTAACGCAGCGGTTTATAGCCTTTGTGGTCCTGGAGTGCGTGCCCGACTTCGTGGGCTGCGACGGTTATGGCGGTCAGTGATCGCCCGTTGAATTTATCAGGTGTCAGGCGAACCATCCTGGCCTGGGGATCGTAGTGATCCCCCTGATCGGTTTCCTCGACGCCGACTTGGTCCATGCCATAGCGGTCGAGCAGGTGCCGGGCAAGCTCGGCTCCGGTGCCCGGGTAGCGATCATCCGGGCGGGAATACCGGGTGAGCACACGCTGCACCCAAACGCCGGGCAGGAAAATAATCGCCACGATGATGAGGCCGAAGATCACATACGCCATAGCGGCCTAGTTTACGCGAATCCCAGCGTAACGAAGGGTGTCAAGCCTGGATCTGCGGTAGTCAGCCAGCCCGAAGGATGGACTCGGACTTGATACACTCCTGTCCCGATAAGGGGCATTTTTTCGCCGTATACCGGACCACCAGGGAAAACCAGTTTGACCACCGATCAAATTACGCTGTCTTTACTCCTGTTCTTCGTTTTTGTCTTCCTGGTCTGGGGCCGCTGGCGATATGACCTGGTCGCATTCGTAGCGCTCCTTGCGGCCATTCTGGTGGGCCTGGTGCCGTCTGGTGAGGCATTTTCAGGCTTCGGTCATCCGGCCGTTGTCATTATTGCGCTTGTTTTGGTTGTCAGTCGGGGGCTCTCACACTCCGGGGCGATCGAGTTGCTGGCCCGGTTTGTCATTTCCGGCGCGCGTAAACTGGGTACGCACATCACCATTATGTCGTCCCTGGCTGCCGTCTTGTCCGCGGTCATGAACAATGTTGCCGCACTGGCATTGCTGATGCCGGTGGACATTCAGGCTGCCAGCAAGGCAAAGCGCAGCCCGTCTTTGTCCCTGATGCCGTTGTCTTTCGCGTCCATCCTGGGTGGCATGATTACGCTAATCGGTACGCCGCCAAACATTGTCATTGCCGAGTTTCGAAATGATGCCCTCGGTGCCCCGTATCGCATGTTCGATTTTGCCCCGGTGGGTATCGCCTGCGCGGCGGTTGGCGTTGCCTATGTCGCATTGATCGGCTGGCGCCTTCTGCCGACGGAGCGCAAAGAGTCAGATTCGGGCAAGCAGTAGTTCGCACTGGCCGACTATATCGCCGAGCTACGGGTGCCGGAGGGCTCTGCCGTGACCGGTGAGCAGGTTCGGCACCTCGACGAGCTCGCTGAAAAAAGCAATGTAGAGATCGTCGGCCTGGTGCGGAATGGACGACGGATGCCGGGCCTGGCCCGTGCGGTTGAGGTCAAGGCAGGCGATATTCTTGTTGTTGAAGGCGATCCTGAGAGCATCGAAGACGCGATAGGCGGTATGGGCCTGGAGTACATTCGAACCGGCAAGGAGGCATTACAGGCAGAAAACCTGACCTTGAGCGAGGTCGTGGTGCCAGACGGTTCTGCCCTGGCCGGCCGGTCCGCAATGTCATATCGCCTGCTGTATCGTTATGACGTTGCCCTGGTGGGTGTATCCCGCAACGGACGGCGGTTTCGAGAGCAGGTCCGGAAACTTGAAATCCGTTCGGGTGACGTTTTGCTGCTCCTTGGTGCCAAGGATCGCATTGCAGACGTCATCGGGCGCCTGAACCTGCTGCCGCTGGCAGATCGGGGTCAGGAAGTGATGCAGCGGAGCAAAGCCGGCTTGGCGGTAGGTATCTTTGCGGCGGCCATTCTTGCCGCCAGTGTCGGCCTGGTGTACCTGCCAATTGCCCTGGGTTGTGTGGTTGCGGCCTATATTTTCCTGAATATCGTCCCGGTTCGACACGTTTATCAGTCCGTTGAATGGCCGGTCATCGTGTTGCTGGCCTGCATGATTCCCATCGGGTCGGCACTGCAGTCCACCGGCAGCACGACGCTCATTGCTGAGGGCATCGTGTCGCTGGCTCAAGGTTTCTCTCCTGCAGTTGTGCTTTTGCTGCTTGTTATTGTCACGATGACGCTGTCGGATGTCATGAATAACACGGCAACGGCTGTCATCGCGGCGCCAATAGCCGTCGAGATCGCCGGGCTCCTGAACGTCAGCCCGGACCCATTCCTGATGGGCGTCGCCGTCGCGGCATCGAGCGCATTCCTGACGCCAATCGGCCATAAAAACAATACACTGATTATGGGGCCGGGCGGCTATCGCTTCGGGGATTACTGGCGCATGGGTCTGCCCCTTGAAATTATTGTCATTGCTGTAGCGGTCCCGACGATACTCAGCGTCTGGCCGTTGTAGCGTAAAAGGGAGACTGCAATGAATAAAATGACAGGCGCACTGTTGATCGTCCTGTGCCCATTGGCGGCGCTGGCTGCTGATAATTACAAGGTTGCTACCGTGATCAGCTCTGAATCACTGGAGGCAGTTGTTGCAGGAGCCCCGGTGGGCCGGGTCAGCGACCAACCGGTCGTACACGTCGAGTCTGCCGAGGGACGACTGGGGGTTGGTGTTGTCCACCGCCCGGTTATTGCCCCGGGCTCGGCAATTCAGGGGATTCAGCATCACAAGCAATCCGAGGTGTACCGGGTGATGTCCGGTGCTGGCATCCTCGTGACGAGCACCGCCCTGAGCGAGGTGATTCCGCTCGACCCGGAAGGCTACGTGGTAACCAACCTGACAGGGCCCAGCGATATCGGGATCATTGTCGAAATTGAGCGCAGCCAGCGCGTTTCAGCCGGAGACATCGTCATCATCCCTGCCGGTGTAGCGCACGGATTCAGCGAGATATCGGAGCCGATCACCTACATGGTCGTCCGCGTCGATCCGGAGCGCCTGGTCGAACTCAAGGAGCAGGCCGGCGAGGGTGGTTTGCTGCTGGCGACAGGTTCTGTGCGATCCCGGAATATGTTGTGAAAATCAGAATTAAGATGGTATTAAAAATATATAAAACAAAGAGTTAAAACGTTTTATTAATACTTTTTCGATATTCGGGTCGAAGGTCTGATTCGGTATCCTGATGATGCATCGGGCAATACAGGCGGGACTCCGCCGTCCGGGTGGTGGTTACAAGAGCCGCACAGAACGCAACGGACACTTTCAGGCGGGGCGCATTCCTGTCTTCTGTTTTTTGCGGTGGCCGGCAAGTATAGTGGGTAGGGCTGTCCACGCCGCCCCGGAGAGAGTCCCGACCATGAGAATGTCTCTCAGCCTGTTACTTTTCCTCATCGCCTCCTCTGCGTTTTCGCAGGTGCCGGTCGAATACGATATCTCTTTCGATAACGCGGTACACCACGAGGCCAGAATCACAGTGACCTGGCGCGACATTGGGGACGCGCCACTGCAGATGCGCATGAGTCGTTCATCACCTGGTCGCTATGCAATCCATGAATTTGGCAAAAACGTCTACAACGTCTGGGTGGTCAATGGCGAGGGCGATCCGCTCGAATTCACGCGCCCCGACCCCTACCAGTGGGACGTCGCGGGTCATGACGGGACAGTGTCTGTCACCTATACCCTGTACGCCGATCGTGCGGGCGGGACGTATTCAGGCATTGACCTGACCCACGCTCATTTGAATATGCCGGCCACGTTTATGTGGGCGCGTGGTCTCGAGGATCGCCCGATTATCATTACCTTCTTCCCGACAGACGAGAATTGGAAAGTGGCGACCCAGCTAGCGCCGACAGATGATCCATTCGTCTACACAGCGCCGGATTTACCGTATTTCCTCGACAGTCCGACAGAACTCAGTGACTTCGACATGCGCAGCTGGAACCTGCATCAGGAAGGAAAGACCTACACGATACGTCTCGCGGTGCACCACGCGGGGAGCGCAGAAGATGTCGACAAGTTTCTCGAGATGGCGAAGAAGGTTGTTACGGCTCAAACCGCGGTTTTTGGTGAATTACCGCACTTCGATTACGGGACTTATACCTTCATTGCAGATTATCTTCCCTGGGTGTCCGGAGACGGGATGGAACATCGAAATTCAACGATTCTTGCGAGTACGCAGTCGTTCGTGGAGGCTGATTTCGGTCAACTGGGCACCTTGTCGCACGAATTCATTCATGCCTGGAATATCGAACGAATCAGGCCGGCCGACCTGGAGCCTTTCGATTTCGAGCGGGCGAATATGTCCGAAAGTCTCTGGTTTGCGGAGGGCTTTACCTCCTACTATGGCGAGCTGTCTATCTATCGTGCGGGTGAATCGGATATTGGTGACCTGACTGGCACCTTAAGCAACTGGATCGACACGGTAATCAATTCACCGGGTAGAAGTTTTGCGTCGCCAGCGGGAATGAGCATGCAGGCACCGTTTGTCGATGCTGCCACTGCGATTGATCCCACGAATTTCGCTAACACGTTCATTTCATACTACACCTACGGTGCAGCCATAGGTGTCGCACTCGATCTTGCGATCAGGGGGCGATTTCAAGACCTGTCCCTGGATTCCCTGATGCAGCATATGTGGCAGCAATACGGC
>CAZVWF010000049.1:0-20348 GCA_964630795.1 uncultured Woeseia sp.
AGAGCGGGTGATTGAATTCCGTTGCAAGAAACTCGAGCGGCACGTCCGGCACCGCGAGATCATTCCACGCAATACCGCCCCGCAGGTCCTCCACACTGGAAGACCTGCCGAGAAACGACACAACGACCGTCGATTCAATGCTGTCGATCCGCTCCAGGACGCCGCGAACCGGACCGAGTGAGTCATGCTGCTTGCCGTTGTATATGTAGCCATCGGCGGCGATGAGAACCTTGGGGGCAATCTGGCCAAATCGATCCACGACACCGTTGATCCCGAAGTCGGGCGAACAGGACGACCAGATGGCGCCGAGGCTCGTGGCGGCAAGCATCGCAATAATCGCTTCCGGGCAATTGGGCAAAAATGCGGCGACCCGATCGCCCTTTTTGACGCCGAGCCCCTTCAGCCCGGCCGCGATCGCCGCGACCTCGTCGCGAAGTCCGTCGAAACTGATTTCGCACCGCTCACCGTTTTCGCCGCGGAACACAATTGCGGCCCGGTCGCCTTCGTGTCTCAGTACATGTTCGGGAAACGAGAGCTCGGCGCCGGCAAAAAACGTCGCTGTCGTGATGTCGCCTGGCTGTAAGAGAGTTGCAGAGGCGTTCGTCGCGAATTTGACGTCGGTATATTCCACCAGCGCCTCCCAGAACGCCGGCACGTTTTCGATCGACCAGCGATGAAAATCCGCGTAGCGATCGAAGCCAAGTGAACTCATAAACTGGAACATCGCACTTTGCCCGGACCTTGCAGGGTCCGGCGTCCAGAGTACGGGATTAGCGGTCATGTGGGGTTTGCCTTTATTGTTGGTATCTCACGCAGCCGACGCTGCGCCGGACTGACAATTATGAAAGATTTGATGGAGGCTGTCTCTATTCGCGAGCCCGGTGGACCCGATGTGCTGGAGCCGGTCTCCCGCCCGCTACCGGAATTGCGCGGGAACGACGTATTGATCCGGGTACGGGCCGCCGGCGTCAATCGGCCGGACGTACTGCAAAGAACCGGGAAATATCCCGTGCCCGCCGATGCCGACCCGTTACCTGGCCTGGAAGTTGCCGGCCGGATTGCCGCGGTCGGGGCGGCTGTAGAAGGCTGGCGCGCGGGCGACAGGGTTATGGCATTGACGCATGGCGGTGGCTATGCCGAATTCTGCAAAGCTCACGAGGGCCATTGTCTGCCGGTGCCCGAAGGGATGTCATGGGTCGAAGCAGCAGCCATTCCCGAGACTTATTTCACCGTCTGGTACAACGTCTTCATGCGGGCCGGGCTCGATGCCGGTGAATCGATCCTGATACACGGTGGCTCCAGCGGTATCGGCACCACGGCAATCCAGTTATGCAAGTCAGCGGGTGCGCACGTCATAACGACAGCCGGTAGCGACGAGAAGTGCCGGTTCTGCGAGTCCCTGGGCGCGGACGATGCGATCAACTACAAGACCGAAGACTGGGAAAAAATTGTGCGCAATGAGACGTCGGTCAAGGGCGTCGACATGGTGCTCGACATGGTCGCCGGCCCCTATATGCAGAAGAACCTGTCTGTACTCGGCCGCGACGGCCGCTACGTGATCATCGCGTTCCTGGCTGGCCCGAAAGCAGAGCTCAATATGCGCGACGTCCTGACGAAGCGGTTGACTGTCACCGGTTCGACCCTGCGCCCGCAGACGATTACCGAGAAATCGGCCATTGCCGCAGATCTCCGCGAAAACGTGCTGCCACTGCTGGTAGCCGGCGAAGTGAAACCCATCATTCACGCCACCTATCCACTCGCCGATGCCGCGCTCGCACACGCGCTCATGGAGTCGAGCCAGCACATGGGCAAAATCGTGCTCGAGGTCGAGCCGGAAGCCTGAAGTGAGCCTGCCTGGATACTGATGATTGCCGCTGTCGTCCTGGTTGCGGGCGGATTTATCGTTCGCGATCGGCTGCGTATCAGGCCGGTGCCGGACGCCAGCGACGCCGGGGCTCGGTGAGCGAACCAGCCGGCACCGCATTCAGCGGTGATCCATTTTGCAGTCTGCTATCGTAGCCTGTCGACTCTGCGGACATTTCGATGCAATGACCGACTGCAAACAAAGAACATCGGTGACAATCGACCCGTGAAGACCGACGTCGTCATCATCGGCAGCGGGCCGGCCGGCCTGATGCTCGGTCATTTGCTACGCCTGGCCGGAATCGAAGCGGTCATTGTCGAGCGCCAGAGCCGCGCCCATGTTGAAGGCCGAATCCGTGCCGGCGTCCTTGAAGACACGACGACCAATATTCTCGAACGCCTGAATATTGATGGCCGAATGAAGGATGAGGGCTTGCTGCATAACGGCATCAACATCGTGGCTAATGGCCGCCTCATTCACATCGATATCAATGGGCTGACCGGCCGCCAGGTCATGGTGTATGGCCAGACGGAAGTGACACGCGACCTGATCGCTGCATCAATCGAACGCGATCTGCCGATCGTGTGGGGAGCCGACTCCCTGGCAATAAATGCCATTGACTCGGACACACCCTGCGTGACTTTCCTGGCAAACAGCGAAACCGAACGCATCGATGCACGGTTTGTCGTCGGCTGCGACGGCTACCATGGGCCGAGCCGGGGATACATTCCGGCCAGTGCCAGCCAGAGCTACGAACTGACCTACCCGTTCGGCTGGCTCGGACTCCTCGCTGATGTGCCACCGTGCCATGAAGAAGTCATCTACGCCAATCACCCGCGCGGCTTTGCCCTGGCATCCATGCGGTCGATGACGCGCAGCCGCTATTACCTGCAGGTTCCGATCGACGAAGACCTGGACGCGTGGCCCGACGAGCGCTTCTGGGACGAACTTGCACTCCGATTGGGGCCGGAAGTTGCGTCGAGCATCAGTCGCGGACCTGCCATCGAGAAGTCGATCACACCATTGCGCTCATTCGTGTTTGAACCCATGCGCCATGGCAGCCTGTTCCTGGCGGGAGACGCTGCACACATCGTGCCGCCAACAGGCGCCAAAGGCCTTAACCTGGCCGCCTCCGATGTCGCCTACCTGTCCGACGCATTGATTGAGTGGTTCGACAAAGGCTCGACGAACGGACTCGACGGCTATTCGGATCGCGCACTGGCGCGCGTCTGGAAATCCGAGCGATTTTCCTGGCAACTGACGCGCCTGTTACACCGCTTTCCGGATGACAGCGACTTTGAAAGGCGAATGCAGCAAGCTGAACTCGACTACCTCGCGAACAGTGAGACCGCACAGAGAAGTCTTGCAGAGAACTACGTCGGCCTCCCGCTATAGCCTACAATGCCGAAACCGATGCGTAACAATCAGTCTTTACCGGAAGACTGCCGGAACCGGGGGAAACCATGGCTATCGTTGTGACGAATGTTGACCGGACCGCACAGGCCTGTACCGAAGCCTTCGCCGACCTGGGTGTCGCGACCGTGCACGAGGCGCAGGGCCAGGCCGGTTTAATGCACGAGAGGCTACGGCCCATTTATCGTCCCGTATCTGTCGCCGGCACGGCGATCACCTGTGAGGTGACTCCGGGTGACAACTGGATGATTCACGTCGCCGTGGAACAATGCGAGCCGGGCGATATTCTCATCGTTACTCCCACAGAAGACTGTCGTGATGGTTATTTCGGCGATTTACTGGCCACCTCGCTACAGGCTCGCGGCGTGCGCGGACTGATCATCGACGCCGGCGTGCGCGATATCGCGACGCTGACGGAGATGCAGTTCCCGGTCTGGTCTGCCGCCGTCTGTGCGCAAGGTACCGTCAAGGAGACCCTCGCCAACGTCAATACGACAATCCATTGTGCCGGTCAGCAGGTGACGCCTGGTGATGTTGTCATTGCAGACGACGATGGTGTCGTCATCGTGCCCCGCGCCAGTGCCACCGATGTACTGGAGAAGGCACGGACGCGCGTCGCAGGAGAAGAGGAAAAACGCGCGCGCTTCGCGGCGGGCGAACTCGGCCTGGACCTCTACGACATGCGCGACCGGCTGGCCGATAAAGGCCTGCGCTACGTCGATAGCGAGGACTGATCCATGCTGATCATCGACTGCCACGGTCATTACACGACGGCGCCGTCAGGACACCAGGCGTTCAGGGAGGCGCAGCTCGCCCGTCTGGAGGACCCGTCACTGCCACCCCCTGCACCCGCCGACATCAGCGACGACGCCATTTGCGAAAGCATTGAGCAGAACCAGCTGAAGTTGCTGCGCGAACGTGGCGCAGATCTCACAATCTTTTCACCACGTGCATCTGCTATGGCCCATCATATCGGTGACACGACGACGTCTGTGCAATGGGCCCGGGCGAATAATGACCTGATCCGACGGGTCGTTGATCTCTATCCCGATCATTTCGTGGGAAGCGCACAATTGCCACAAGTTGCAGACGAATCTCTCGACGGTTCCGTCGCCGAGCTCGACCGCGCAGTCACCGAGCTCGGATTTGTTGGCTGCAACCTGAGCCCCGATCCATCCGGTGGACACTGGACGTCGCCCCCTTTGACCGACCGCTACTGGTATCCGCTATACGAAAAACTGGTTGCGCTCGATGTGCCAGCCATGATTCACGTATCGGCAAGTTGCAATCCCTGCTTTCATGCGACGGGCGCGCATTACATCAATGCGGACACGACCGCGTTCATGCAACTGTTGCAGGGCAACCTTTTTGCAGATTTTCCGGACCTGCGATTGATCATTCCTCATGGCGGTGGCGCTGTACCCTATCACTGGGGGCGATACCGCGGTTTGGCCGATATGCTCAAGAAGCCTGCATTGTCCGAGCACGTCATGAAAAATGTCTTTTTCGATACCTGTGTGTATCACCGTCCGGGCATTGACCTGCTATTCGACGTCATTGACGTGGACAACGTTCTTTTCGCATCGGAAATGGTTGGCGCCGTTCGCGGCATCGACCCAGAGACCGGCCATCACTTCGACGATACGAAACGCTATGTCGACGCGCTGAATCTGCCCGACGAAGATCGCCGCAAAGTCTTCGAACTGAATGCCCGGCGGGTGTTTCCGCGTCTCGACACTCATTTGGAAGCCCAGGGACGATGACGGCGGCAGACTTTCCGATGGATGACGACTGGCTCGAGTTTGACCCGAACCCGTCGAAACCCTCGTTTGCACTGCCCCCCGGTGCCGTAGACGCACATTGTCACGTATTCGGACCTGGCGCGATGTTTCCTTACGCGACGACTCGCAAGTACACACCGTGCGACGCATCCAAGGAAGCGCTCTGGGCGCTGCGAGATCACCTGGGATTCAGCCGTAACGTGATTGTGCAAGCGACCTGTCACGGCGCAGACAATCGCGCGCTCCTCGATGCGCTGGAGGATTCGAATGGCCTCGCTCGTGGCGTAGCCACCGTGTCGAATGACATGTCGGACGAACAATTGCAGGCACTGCATGACGCCGGTGTCCGTGGCACCCGCTTTAATTTCGTGCGCCGCCTGGTCGATGTCCTGCCCCATGACGAACTCCTCGCCATCGGCGAACGCATACAGTCACTGGGCTGGCACCTGGTGATCTACATTGAATCGCAGGACCTGCAGAACCTGCGGTGTTTCCTGGAGGAACTCCCCGGCACGATCGTTTTCGATCACATGGGACGACCCGATGTCTCCCGGGACATCGACGGCGATGCATTCCGGCTGTTCGTGCAGATGCTCGCCGAGAACGAAAACATGTGGACGAAAGTCAGTTGTCCCGATCGTCTGACCTTGACGGGCCCGCCCGGCTACGATGATGTCGTACCATTCGCCAGGCACCTGGTTGAAACTTTTCCGGACCGCGTGCTGTGGGGGACGGACTGGCCGCATCCCAATCTCAAATCGCACATGCCTGACGACGGCAAGCTGGTCGATTACGTGCCAACCATTGCTGTCGACGAAGGTCTGCAGCGACAATTACTCGTCGATAATCCGATGCGACTGTACTGGCCCGAGGAGGCAGACTGATGACAAGCGAGAAACCCTATGCCGATATCCCGGGCACGATCGTGTTCGATTCGGCGGTTGCGCGACGAGGTTACTGGCTCAACCAGTTTTGCATGTCGCTGAAACAGGTGGAAAACCGTGAACGCTTTCGTGCTGACGAACGCGCCTACGTGGACGAGTGGTCGATGAGCGAGGAACAGAAGACAGCCGTTCTCGAGCGCGATTACAACCGGATTCTTGCGCTGGGCGGTAACGTTTATTTCTTCGCCAAGCTTTTTTTCACCGACAAACAGTCATTCGAGCAAGCCGCAGCGGCGATGACCGGGATGTCCTGCGAGGCATATCGCGCGATGATGCTGGACGGCGGACGTTCGCCGGAGGGTAATCGCTACATGAAGGAGCGGGACGATGGCTAGAATAACTGCGGGTGTCGCTACATCCCACGTACCTGCCATCGGGGCAGCCATGGATCTTGGCAAAACCGGCGAACCGTACTGGATCCCCCTGTTTGAGGGTTACGAGTTTTCCCGTCAGTGGATTGCCGACAATCCACCCGACGTGGTCTTTCTCGTCTACAACGATCACGCGTCGGCATTCGGCCTTGAACTGATTCCGACGTTCGCGATCGGCTGCGGAGACTCGTTCGCGCCAACAGACGAGGGCTGGGGTGCAAGACCGGTACCCGACGTGATTGGCCACCCGGATCTTGCCTGGCATGTGCGCCAGCAGGTCATCCAGGATGACTTCGACCTCACGACGGTCAATGAAATGACGGTCGACCATGGACTGACCGTGCCGTTATCGCTCATGTTCGGACAGCCCGAGGCCTGGCCCTGCAAGGTTATCCCGTTTGCCGTTAACGTCGTTGTCTATCCGCCACCGTCCGGCCGGCGCTGCTTCGAGCTGGGCAAGGCGATTCGCCGTGCCGTTGATGCCTACGATGAGGATCTCAACGTGCAGATCTGGGGTACAGGCGGCATGAGCCACCAACTGCAGGGGCCGCGCGCCGGCCTGATCAACCAGGCCTTCGACCAGGATTTTCTTGAGCGCATCGTCAATAACCCCGATGAGCTGTCCGACATGCCGCACATCGAGTACATGCGCGAGGCAGGCTCGGAAGGTATCGAACTCGTCATGTGGCTGATCATGCGGGGCGCACTGAACGACAGGGTCAGCGAACGACACCGTTTTTATCACGTACCGGCGTCAAACACGGCGGTCGGACATCTCATTCTGGAAAACAACGAATAACGGAGTATTGGATGAAAGTTGTACTGGCCGGCGCCGGCGCATTTGGTAAAAAACACCTGGACGGTATCAGGAATATAGACGGCGTCGAATGCGTGTCTGTCGTCGGACGACGTATCGAACCGACGCAGGAGATTGCTGCAGAATACGGTATCGCGCACGCGACTACGGACCTGGCGGAAGCGCTCGGACAGCCGGGCGTCGATGCCGCAATCTTGTGCACACCGACGCAGATGCATGCAGACCAGGCCATTCAGTGCATGGAGGCCGGCAAACATGTGCAGGTGGAAATCCCCCTGGCGGATTCACTGGCTGATGCAGAAGCCGTTGTCGCCAAACAGAAGGAAACGGGCCTGGTCGCCATGTGTGGACACACGCGCCGCTTCAACCCGTCACACCAGTGGATTCACAACAAGATCGCCGCCGGTGAACTCGACATTCAGCAGATGGACGTACAGACCTATTTTTTCCGCCGCAAGAACATGAACGCCGCTGGAGAACCACGCTCCTGGACGGACCACCTCTTGTGGCATCATGCTGCGCACACGGTCGACCTGTTCCTGTACCAGGCCGGTGAAAAAGTTGTTGCGGTTCATGGCATGGAGGGGCCGCATCACCCGGAACTCGGTATCGCGATGGATATGTCCATTCAGATAAAAACCGAGTCGGGAAAGATCTGTACCCTGTCTTTGTCATTCAACAATGACGGCCCCCTCGGCACGTTCTTCCGCTATATCTGTGACAACGGTACCTATATCGCGCGCTACGACGACCTGGTCGACGGTTATGAAAACGCCATCGATGTCTCCAAAGTCGACGTCTCGATGAACGGGATCGAACTGCAGGACAGGGAATTCTTCGCCGCAATTGCTGAGGGCCGCGAACCAAATGCATCGGTTGCGCAGGTGCTCGACTGTTACCGGGTTCTACATGACGTCGAGCAGCAGTTCGACTAGATTTGTTACCGCCAATACGCAAAATGATTGCTGCCCGCTCGACAATGGCGGTAGAGTGATCACGACACCGAGGGAGCCATTCCTGATGCTGATTCGCCTGCTGATTGCCCTGCTTTCGATCTCGCTGTCCGCTGTTGCGGGCAACGCAACCGCTTCTGATCGTCCGAATATCCTGCTGATCGTTGCCGACGACCTCGGCTACGCCGACCTGGGCGTTTACGGGAGTGAAATCGAAACGCCGAATATCGACCAGCTTGCGACAAACGGCGTGCTGTTTACTCAGTTCCACACCGCGCCTATGTGTGCACCGACCCGTGCGATGCTGCTGACTGGCAATAACAATGCTGTTGCCGGTGTGGCCAGCCAGCATCGCTTCGGGCTGGGCGGGGCTCCCGTGCCCGGGTACGAAGCGAGCCTGTCTGATCGCGTTGCACCTTTGCAGCGCGTATTGCGAGACTCCGGTTACAACACTTACATGATCGGCAAATGGCATCTTGGCGCGGCGGATCACCAGAGCCCGTTCGCATCGGGTTTCAAGCGTACGTTTACCCTGATGCAGGGTGGCGGTACACACTTCGATAACGTTGGGTTCGAGAGCGAATTCTCGCACTTCAGGGAAAACGGGGTAACGACACGTTATCCCGATGGGGAGTACTCGACCGACTTCTACACCAATAAAATCATCGAGTTCATCGAAGCTGACAAGGAAACCGGCCAGCCATTTTTCGTCTATGCCGCCTACACGACGCCACACTGGCCTTTGCAGGTACCCGATGAGTACCTGGATCTTTATCGTGGCCGCTATGACGATGGCTATGACGTACTTCGGGAACGTCGATTCGAGTCTCTGAAAGAAGCCGGCATCATTCCGCTCGACTCCAGCCTGCCACCGAGAAACGACGTCATCACACCCTGGGTAGACCTTTCTCCCGATCAGCAGAAAGTCGAGTCGAGAATGATGGAAATCTACGCGTCCATGATCGACAACTTCGACGATCACGTCGGGCGACTCATTGATTACCTGGAAGACAATAACCTTTATGACAATACGCTGATCGTATTCATGGGAGATAACGGTGCTGCAGCGGAAGACTTCTATAACGGCTATCCCTACGACGGTTACACCGCACACATTCGCGCCAATTTCGACAATTCACTCGAAAACATTGGAACTGCCCGATCATTTGCCGCCTACGGAGCGCAGTGGGCGGAAGCTGGCTCTGCGCCGTTTCGCTGGCGTAAGAGCTTCATGCTGGAAGGCGGCATCGTCGCGCCGATGATTGTGAGTGGTACCGGTGTCGGTCGCAGTGGTGACATCGACCCGGCGTACGTGACTGTCATGGATATTGCGCCCACCCTGATAGAAGCAGCTGGCGCCGAGTATCCCGATGATGGTTCGGTACGACCAATGGTCGGTGAAAGCATGGGCCCGTTTCTCGCTGGCACAGCGTCGCAGGTTCATGACGACGGCTACGTCACGGTGCTGCTGCATCGTGGCCAGGCGATGGTTCGCAAAGGTCACTGGAAGATCGTGACAACGTTTGCGCCGTTTGACGAATCCAGGTTCGAACTTTACGACCTGGCATCCGATCCGGGTGAGACGGTCAATCTCAGGAACGAAGAGCCGGAAATCTTTGCCGAACTCCTGGGCCTCTGGCGTGTGAAACGACGTGAATACGGCTACGTATTGCCGCAGGACCTTTAGGCAGCTTCGATAATGGCCTCTGCCTGCTGATCGGCAATGACGTTCGTTGGCCGGCCGGACGCCGCAGATTCCTCGAAAATGCGGGTCAGACGCGGTCCGATCCTGGCGATACGACCCCATATTTCATCGTCGGTCAGGTCGCCGTAATACTCACTCGCTACATTGATGATGCCGCCGCTGTTAATGACATAGTCAGGCGCATAGAGAATGTTCGCATCGTGCAGTCGCTGCCCGTCCTCCGGCGTCTCGAGCTGATTGTTGGCGCCACCCGCTAGAATACCGGTATTGAGTGCAGGAATGGTTCGCTCGTTAAAGATCGCGCCCAGCGCACACGGAGCCATCACGTCGACTTCCTGTACCAGCAGTTCATCGATGGCGACAACACGCGCGCCAAATTCATCGGCCACCCGACGTGCACGATTCCCGTCGATATCCGCAACCACAAGCGAAGCACCGGCATCGTGCAGTAACTTGCACAGGTGGTAGCCGACATTGCCGACACCCTGCACGGCGATCAGCAAGCCGGACACCGAGTCTTTACCCAATTTGAACTGAACGGCGGCCTCGATGCCTTTAAAAATTCCAAAGGAGGTCTTGGGTGACGGGTCGCCGCCTGCCTTGCCTTCGACTGCGGACACACCCGCGACGAATTTCGTCTTACGGGCGATCATATCCATGTACTCGACTTTCATGCCGACGTCTTCCGCCGTTACGTAGTCGCCATTCAACTGGTTGATGAATTCGCCGTATCGCGCAAACAACGCTTCGCCCGGCTCGAAGCCGGGTGTCCTGATGATGACGCCCTTGCCGCCGCCGAACTTCAAACCGGCCATCGCATTCTTGTAGCTCATGCCCCGGGCCAGTCGGAGCACATCGTGCAGCGCTTCATCATCGCTTGCGTAGGACCAAAGTCGCGTTCCACCTGCGGCCGGCCCCAGTGCTGTCGAATGAATAGCGATGATCGCCTTCAGGCCCGTTGCCTTGTCGTGACAGAAAACCACGCGTTCGTGGTTATCGAATGCAATATCGTCGAATGCGGCCATGGAATCTTGTCAGGTTGGTTTCAGGCGATACTTGTCGCCACGGCGCGCGGATTCTAGCACCGACACGGGCCCGGGTCATCGGCCGATTTTCCCCGGAGGGGTAGTGCTGGTCAGAACCGGACGTTGACGGCCTTACAGAGAAATTCCATGTAGGACGTGGCGGATTCGAATGCACTCTCCACCTTTTGCTGAAATCGTGGATGAACCGCGTCCTCCAGCGTGAGATATTTCACGGCAATGAAGTCCTTGCGCTTAAGGTCCTCGATCTCTGGGTGCGCCTTGTCAAAGCCCCTGGGCGGGCGACTGAGTGACTCCCCGCCCAGGCTGAAGTGCCGGCCGAAGCCCTTGTCATCGCGAACCCGCACCCATTCAACCGGTTTCTCTGCGATACGCTCGCGAATCCCTCGCAGGGCGTCGGCAGCGGGTCGCCACATACCGACACCCAGGAAAACCTGCTCGGGATCGATATGCACGTAGTAGCCGGGGGCATGAACATCCTTCGCCTGTTCGTGGCGAAACTGGATGCCGATATTGGTCTTGTAGGGCGTCTTGTTCTGCGAAAATCGGGTATCGCGGTACACCCGCATCAGTGATCCGCCGATCCGCCTGGGGATCGCGGTGAAATGCGGCGCAAAATCAGCCAGCGGATCCTGCATCGACTGGATGAAGCGCAGCGCGACATCGAGCACATCCTCCTCGTACCGCGTCTTGTTGGCATTGAACCAGTCGCGATTGTTATTCGACTTGAGTTCGGCAAGAAACCGGAGGGACTCAGGACTGAAGGTTGCGTATCGACCCGGCATCAACAGGTTGTCGAATCCGCGTCGGGGTGCGGAAACATATCGCTTTCATCCTCCCCTTCCCGCGGTGCCAGGCACTGAAAGTCCTTTTCAACGAGGATCGTCAATTGATATCGCCATCCAGGAGCTGCGCCGACCGGATCGATACCTGTTCCGATGCCGCCCATTGCTGCACGTCCATCTCCGGTAATCGCACCGTCAGCACATTGTTCGATATGTGTGCCTCGGGCTTTACCGTCGCGGGCGAGCTTTCCAGCACATAGTCAAAGGTGTTGCTGCCCGCGAAACGAACTCGCCCACGAACCAGCCCGCTGTCATTGACGGCGTCGACTTCGGAGCGCGTCAGGCGCAGCCGGATAGAATTATCCAGTACACGGAGTTTCAATGGTGTCCCTCTTTGTTCTTTTGGACGAGTGGCTGAGACGAAGATTACAACGCCATCAGCAGGTTTTGAACTGCTTGTACGCCCGGATAAATTTCTGCCAGTTCCATCGCAATCAGCCGCGCGTCCTCGGTTCGACCCAGGTCACGCAACATAGTTGCGAGCGCCCAGCTGATATCGAACTCACCAGGGAATTCCTGCCGCACGTCCGCCAGGTAGTCAACCGCCGCCTGCTGCCTGCCCAACGAATTCAATGCCACCGCGTAGACGTAGGCAAATCGCGCATTATCCGGCTGCTGCCCGGCGGCAAGTCGTAGCTCATTCAGCGCCTCGTCGTGTCGCTGCTGGCGCACCAGCAAC
Source organism: uncultured Woeseia sp. (assembly GCA_964630795.1). Taxonomy (GTDB): domain Bacteria; phylum Pseudomonadota; class Gammaproteobacteria; order Steroidobacterales; family Woeseiaceae; genus SZUA-117. Next base: position 12,416 of record CAZVWF010000049.1, read on the forward strand.
AGTCCCAACGCGTGTCGGAAAGTACCTTCATCGGGCAGTAATTCGAGTCCTTCGCGAAGCAGCGCCTCGGCATCATCATCCCTGCCCGTCCGGCGATAGAGATCGGCGAGGTTTGCACGGGGCGCCGGTGCGAGGGGATCCATTTGCATGGCCCGACGGAAAGCGGCCTCACTTCGTCCCGCGTCGCCGGACTCGGCCAGCAGGTTACCCAGATTAATCTGTGCTTCCGGCCGTTCGGCGACTGCATCGATGGCGTCCAGCAACTCGGCTTCGGCACGGGCGAAGCTCGGCTCCGCGCGCGCATGGATCTGTCCGCGCATCGGTGACAGGTGTCGCGCCGCCTCGATACGCAACGCCCGGACCGGATCTTCGAGAAGCTCGGTCGCCCACTGCAGCTGCAGCGCCTCTTGAAGTCCTGGCATCGCGCGCAGCGCGCCGAGCCTCAGCAACGGATCGCCACTGTTCTTCGCTGCCTGGATGGTTTCCGCCACACGCTGTGAATACGGCGGCCGCAGAAGACTCAATGCCGTCGCGCGAGCGATGCCGGGGAAGTCCGGGTTACCGATCGCCGCCAACAAGGGCGTGTTACCGCCACCGGTTAGTGCGGCATGAATCGCAGTTCCGTAATGTGGCGGGTGATCGTCGCCGAAAAGATCGGAGAATGATGCTGCAATCCAGCTCGCATCGCGATCCGTATGACATCCGGAACAGGCATCCGGCGACCCGACTGCCGCGCTGATATCGGGCCGCGGAATCCGGAAGCTGTGATCTCGCCGGCCGTCGACCACCATGAAGTCTCGCGAGGCCATGTGGCAGTCCACGCAGGCGGGTTCGTTACCAGGGTGCCCGTGGTGTTCCTCGGTCGCAAACTTTTCCGGCAGGTGACAGGTCGCGCAAATGTCACTCGGTACACTGCCGGTTCGCAATTCGGCGCTGTGCGGTTCATGACAATCCCCGCAACTCACACCGGCCTGGTACATGCGGCTCTGCAGAAATGAACCATAGACATAGACCTCCTCACGAATCTGACCATCCGCGAAATAGAGCGGATCGTCCAGGAGCGACACCTGGTGGGAGTCCATGAGCGGGCGACCGAATGGGTATTCGCTGGACGCAACCCCGCGGCGCGAATGGCAACGGCCGCACGCTTCCGGCTGCATCGGCGGACGCAATCGAACCTCACTGCGCGTGGCGATCCCGGTGGCAGTATCCATCGCCCAGACAGCACGTCCTGCATCGTCGAGATCCGTCAGAAACCCGTGGCGACTGTTGAAGTTCCCCGATTCGGTCTGCGCAATGTGCACGGATGCCGGACCATGGCATCCCTCGCAGCCGACATTGATTTCCGACCAGGTCGTATTGAAGCTATCCGTGGCGACGTCGTAATTCTTTTGCAGATTGGTCGAATGGCACTCGGCGCACATGTAGTTCCAGTTCTGCTCGCGCCCGGTCCAGTGCAGTGGGTCGTCCGGGGTGATTGCTTCGTCCGGATAGATATGAAACCAGCGCTGCCCCCCTGATTCAGGAGGCCGGCTGTCCCACGCCAGTGGCAAGGTCTGCAAACGGCCACCCGGAAATTCCACGAGGTACTGCTGCAATGGCATGACACCGAACGTGTAGCGAACGCGGAAGTCCTGTAACTCCCCCCCGGCATTGTCGGTGCGGACGTAGTAGTTACCATTGTCCTCGTAGAACGCACTGATCTGTCCGAAATGCTCGATTTCCGTACCCGAAAAGTTGCCAAGCACCGTGTTGGCATTGGCGGCCTGCATGGCCAGCGCATGATGGGAGTCCTGCCAGCGTTCGAATTCCGCCAGGTGGCAGGTGCTGCAGGCCTGGGATCCCACATAAGCAGGTGGTCCGGTGACGGTGGAGACGGGGGTATCACCCGACTGACCGCATCCCGCCACGATGAGTGCGGCGACCACAAGAGATATGAGGTGCACGGGCACCCGCGCAACACTGTTCATAAACATCGCGAAGCTCAATGGCAGCCGTTTTCCGATTCGCCTGACCGGTCTCCCCCGAGATGCCGCACCGCCATGGTTGGCTGACTGAGTGGGTACGTCCTTCGCCAGCCGGATATTCCCGTTATTCGGCGACTACGTTTTCCGCTTGTGGACCTTTCTGGCCCTGTGTCACTTCCATGGACACCTTTTGACCTTCCTTGAGGGTTTTGAATCCTTCCATCTGGATAGCGCTATGATGAACAAAGACATCCTGTCCACCCTCGCGCTCAATGAATCCAAAACCTTTATCGTCGTTGAACCACTTGACGGTTCCACTGATTCTTTCGCCTGTCATATCTACCTCAAAAAAAAGCCGTCGCCGGCAACCGGCGATTGATGCGGTTCGCTCTCCACGAACTGTGGACATATTACTCGGAAACGCGCCCGGAGGCCCATAATTTCGCGCCCTTAACTCATTGTTTCTTTAGCAAAACTCGCTATTTGGTAAGAATTCAGCGTTTTCGTACGTAATCAGGGCCGAGTTTTTGCACTGAATTGCAGCCCGCCAGGGCCAGTGTCCGCTCGACCTCGGACTTGAGCAGATGGAGCGCGTGCAGGATCCCTTTCTCGCCGCCAGCCGCCAATCCAAACAGATACCCGCGGCCGATGCTGCAGGCATTGGCACCGAGCGCCAGGGCCTTGACGACGTGATTGCCACGCCGGATGCCGCCGTCGCAGATAATCTCCAGCTTGTCTCGCAGCTGATCGGCAATTGCTGCGATACAGTCCACCGGTGCCGGCGCGGACTCGAGCTGACGGCCACCGTGGTTCGATAACATGACCGCAGTCACACCTGCATCGACCGCCTTCCGCGCATCGCCTACCGTCTGGATGCCCTTGATCACCAGCGGCCCGTCCCACATGCTCGCGAGCCACTCGACGTCCGACCAGTTGATCGAACGGTCAAGCTGGCTGTTGATGTATTCCATGATGCCGTCATTAATCTCGGTAGACACGCCCGCGCTACTGGTTACGTTGACCATGTCGAATCCGCCGTCGACGATTGCCCGAATGGTCCACGGAAAGTGCCACGCATAGCTCAGCATGCTGCGTAGCTTGAGCTTGGGAGGCACACCGAATCCGGTCACCAGGTCGCGCTCGCGGTTACCCGCAACCGGCGTGTCGACTGTCAGGCATATGGCATTGTAGTTGTTGTCTTTGCAACGCTGGACGAAGTCCCTCGTAATGCCACGGTCCTTGAACATATAGACCTGGTACATCGTCGGGCCGTCGGTCACGCTGGCGATATCTTCTATGGTGGTCGTCGCCAGCGTTGAGAGGCTGTAAATGGTGCCAAATTCCTTCGCCGCCCGGGCTGCGGCCGGTTCTTTTTCGTGGTGAAACAGGCGATTCGCACCGGTCGGTGCCAGAAAGACGGGCCAGTCGATCGTCTGACCGAGCACTTCGGTCTGCATGTCGATATCGCTGATATCGGAAAGCTGCGTCGGCAGCAATTCGTAGTCGTCGAACGCTGACGTATTGCGCCGCAGCGTCAATTCATCGTCGGCGCCGCCATCCATGTAATTGAAGATGGGCCAGGGCAAGTTTTTTTTCGCCAGCTTGCGCAGGTCGGTCACGTTGTGACAATCGGACAGTCGCCTGGCCGCTATTTTCTCACGTCGCATAAATCCCCAGTTTCCCGCATTTCCACAGGCGTTAAATCTCAAGATTCAGCAGGATAACAAAGTGAGTCAGCCCTGGTAGGAAATCGAATGTTGCAATTACCGGATAGGCAATCACCCGGGAAACGGCGAAATATACGTAATGAAATATTTTCGTTCGGGGCCGCTGCAACACCTGTACAGGGACATCGTTCCTGGCGATCGCCAATTTGGTCGTGGAGAAACGGCGCTACAAGTCCGTCAATGCGATAAACAATTGATTGCTGGCGAAACTGAATGAAGCGGAGATTGCACGCCTGGCGCAGTAGGTCAGGCTTGACCCGACCGGGTGCTATTCGATAGGCAAAAAAAATGGCGCAGCTGACCTCGCCTGAGTCCGACCTGGTACCAAAGACAATCGCAGCATTGGTATATCAGTAAAGTACCCGCTCAACGGCGATGACTCACCGTGAAGAATCAGTCGGTACTCACCAGGCCTGACCAGGCACTAATGACATCGATGAGATGCGTATTTCCAGAGACCAGAGGTAGGATGGCTCCGGCAGGACATCAGCAGTCTTACACCTGACGTCATACATCAATGTCAGCGGTCAGCGCACCAAGTTTTTCTTGCCGGATAATGTAGGCCGAATCGCGATATCGTGATACTGCGGAATATACCTAGCCTGGATAATGCAGCAGTTGATACTATTGCCGCCCCATTGGACGGCCTGACAAAAATAACGACTGTGACTGCCACCCCGCTTGATTCTGATCGTACCGTCGCCCGCTGGCTGCTGGTTTGCTGCGCCCTCGTTTTTGCGATGGTTGTACTGGGCGGCGTAACCCGCCTGACAGGCTCCGGGCTGTCGATGGTTGACTGGAGACCGGTTACCGGAATACTTCCGCCGCTCAGCGATGAGGCCTGGCAATCAACGTTTGAGATGTATCAACAGACGCCCGAATTTCAGAAAGTGAATTCGGACATGGATGTTGATGACTTCAAGGGCATATTCTGGCTCGAATATCTGCATCGACTGCTCGGCAGAACTATCGGTGCTGTGTTCCTGTTGCCCTTCCTGTTTTTCGCCTGGCGCGGCTACATCCGCCGCAATGAATGGCTGAAGTACACCGCGATGTTTGCCCTGGGTGGCCTGCAGGGCGTACTCGGCTGGTACATGGTCAAGAGCGGCCTGGTCGACAATCCGGCTGTCAGCCAGTACCGGTTGACCGCACACTTGATGGCGGCGTTCCTGATATATGCCTACATGTTCTGGGTGGCGATGTCCCTCCTGTACCCGGCATCCACCGGGCGACACCCCTGGTATGGCAAGACGCTGGCGCTGACCGGGCTGATTACGATCACCGTCATATCGGGCGGCTTTGTTGCGGGCCTGAAAGCCGGCAAGATCTATAACACCTTCCCCATGATGGGCAACTACTGGATTCCGCCGGACGTCATGGCACTTGAACCGTGGTGGCGAAACTTTTTCGATAATCTCGCCACGGTCCAGTTCGATCACCGGGTGCTGGCGATCACCACGTTCCTGCTCACCATCCTTTACTGGGCGCGGCTTCCGCGCAGTGACCTGCCGGCGCGCGCTGCCAGGGGTGTCAACGCACTCCTGCATACAGCGACCCTGCAGGTCATACTGGGTATTGCAACCCTGCTGCTCGTCGTACCGATTTCGCTTGCAGCGATGCACCAGGCTATCGCGATGGTGCTCTTCACGGTTGCCATTTTCCTCTGTCACGCGTTGAAGCGCGGCTAGGTTTATTCGGAACGGCCTGTTACCGGGACTGGGTGGCTCATTCACCATTGCTCCACCATGCGTGTCGATGCAATCCACGCCATGCGAACCCACCGTTCTATCTGCCGGTTGTGTTGCACTTCATCGTACCCGGCAGCATCGTCAATTCGGTAAATACCCATTGGGCAACCATCCGTATTGCTGGACGATTCACGAATGGAATCCCTCCCCCGGAACGTTGTCTTCGACCCGGTCCTGATTCGCAAATATGACGGTCGGGGGCCCCGCTACACCTCCTATCCTACGGCCTTGCAATTCGATCCGGCGTTTGACGAGTCGGCTTACCGACGGCATGCGATTACAAGCAATCAGACCGACCGCGCACTATCGCTTTATGTGCACATACCCTTTTGCGAATCACTCTGCTACTACTGCGCCTGCAACAAGATCGTCACGCGCAACCAGGAGCGCGTTCGGAAGTACCTGCGGCATCTGAAGCACGAGATCGACCTGGTTGCGCCGATGTACCGCCGCAAGCGAGTCGTCGAGCAATTGCATTTCGGCGGCGGAACGCCGACCTACCTGGATGCGCCAGCACTACAGGAACTGATGACATGGCTTCGGGACGCCTTCTCGCTGGACGACAGCGAATGCCGGGAATTTTCTATTGAAGTCGACCCGCGCACCGTCGATTCAGCGCGGATGGTGGAACTCTCGGATCTCGGTTTCAATCGCGTCAGCCTGGGCGTTCAGGACTTCGACCTGCGGGTGCAGAAAGCGGTCAACCGGCTGCAATCGGCGGACGATGTTGCCGGACTGATGGATGACGCACGATCGAACGGCTTCCGTTCCGTGTCATTCGACCTCATATACGGACTCCCGCATCAGACGGTTGGATCATTCGATCAGACACTCGATACCGTCATCGGCATGCGTCCGGACCGTCTCGCCGTCTACAACTATGCGCACCTGCCACAACGTTTTAAAGGTCAACGGATGATCAACGAGCGTGACATACCGGCGGCCGACACCAAGCTGGACATTCTCCGGCATACGATAGAGACGCTGGTCGATACAGGCTACGTCTATATCGGCATGGATCACTTTGCAGTGCCCGGAGACGAGCTGGTCAAAGCGCAAAACAACGGCACCCTGCGCCGCAACTTCCAGGGCTACTCGACACATTGTGGCACCGACCTGGTTGGACTGGGTGTCAGCGCCATCGGCAACGTGGACAACGCCTACATCCAGAACACCACCTCGACCACTGAATACGAAACGCTGCTCGACAAAGGCCAACTCCCGGTCGTCCGCGGTCTGTCGGTCGACGAAGATGACCAGGCACGTGCGGACATTATTCGCCGCTTGATGTGCTATGACCGCCTGGAATTTCACGATGTGGAGGTCGCACACGGACTGTCATTTCGCGATCGATTCGCCAGCGAGCTCAAGCAGCTCAAGACACTCGAACAAGACGGCCTCGTCGCTGTTGACGATCAGCAAATCCGGGTAACACCGAGCGGTAGATTACTGCTGCGAAGCATCGCCATGGTCTTCGATCGCCACCTTGCCAGTACCGCAAACGACGGTCGTTTTTCGAAAGCAATCTGATAGACTCCGGCCCCTTGTAAGCCACCTGCCGCGGTGTTTCACGATGTGGACGCCCGCGACAGCCAACCATGAAGATCCAGAATATGAGCAAGGTACCGTCGGACATCGAAATCGCACAGGCTGCGAACAAAAAACCCATCAGTGACGTTGCGGCGAAACTTGGTTTGACGCCGGATGACATTATTCCGTTCGGCCACGACAAGGCCAAGATCAGCTACGACTTTCTGAAAGGTCTGGACAACCGGCAAGACGGCAAACTGATCCTCGTGACCGCGATTTCGCCGACGCCCGCCGGCGAAGGCAAAACGACCACCACGGTCGGTCTCGGGGACGGCCTGAATGCGATCGGCAAAAACGCGGTCATGTGTCTTCGCGAACCGAGTCTCGGGCCCTGTTTCGGCATGAAGGGCGGCGCGGCCGGAGGCGGTTACGCGCAAGTCGTCCCGATGACCGATATCAACCTGCATTTCACAGGCGACTTTCACGCTATCGGCGCGGCACACAACCTGTTGTCGGCACTCATCGACAATCACATGCACTGGGACAACGAGTTGAACATCGATCCCCGCCAGGTGACCTGGCGCCGCGTACTCGATATGAACGAGCGCGCATTGCGAACGATCACGTCCGGACTGGGGGGCTACCATAACGGCGTCGTTCGCGAAGCCGGATTCGATATCACCGTTGCGTCGGAAATCATGGCCTGCTTCTGTCTCGCAACCGATCTCGAAGATTTACGCAAACGCATCGGCAATATCACGATCGGCTATACGCGTGACAAAAAGCCGGTGCAGGCGCGTGCACTGAAAGCGGAGGGCTCGATGACCGCCCTGCTCCGCGACGCATTGCAACCCAACCTGGTCCAGACCCTGGAAAACAACCCGGCACTGATGCATGGCGGACCATTTGCGAATATCGCACATGGTTGTAACTCCGTCATTGCGACAAAAACCGCCCTTAA
>CAZVWF010000050.1:0-13913 GCA_964630795.1 uncultured Woeseia sp.
ATACAGGTACATCCATCGCTACGTTCGATGGCGAGCCCGGCCAATTCGCGGTCGAGCTTACGAATGGTCGGGAACTGGACATCGGGTCGGCGATTCTCTGTACCGGCTTTACGCACTTCGACTCTGTCAATAAACCGGAGTGGGGCTTCGGCACCTTCGAGGACGTGGTGACGACGACCCAGGTCGAGCAAATGATTTCTTCAGGAAACGGTGTCCGCTGCCCGTCGGATGGCCGGCAACCCAAGCGGGTCGCGATCCTCCTTTGCGTGGGCTCCCGCGACCGGCAGATCGGCCGGGAGTGGTGCTCGAAGATTTGTTGTTCGGTGTCGTCGAATATTGCGATGGAGATTCGGGAGGAGCTGCCGGATTGTCATGTCTACATCTATTACATGGATATTCGCACTTTCGGCCTCTACGAAACCCAGTACTACTGGAAGAGCCAGGAAGAATTCAAGGTCAAGTACATCAAGGCGCGAATCGCGGAAGTTACGTCTGACGGCGGGCAGCTTATCGTCAAGGGTGAGGATACGCTTGTGAAGCGTCCGATAACGATCCCGTTCGATATGGTCGTGCACGCGGTCGGCATGGATCCAAACGTCGATAATCCGAAGATCGCGGATACGTTTGGCGTTGACCTGGAACCACATGGCTTTGTTGGCGCGGGTTCGAGTTACGGTGCCATGGGCGCCACATCCCGACCCGGTGTTTATGTGGCCGGCTCCGCGACCGGTCCGGAAACGATCGACGATTCGATTGCGCAGGGGCATGCGGCCGCCATGGCTGTCCTGTCCGGACTTCGGGAATCGGCAAAGTCGGCCTGACCCATGCTGACGGGTACTGCCATCAAGACGCAAGAGATCGAACGGCCGGTCCTGGACCTGTCGGGCGATACGTTGCAGCGCGCGCTGGATCAGATGATCTCGGGCGCAGAAGAGCATGGCGGTATTGAGCGCTATGTCGATGCGGTCAAATTAAAGAGTGAAATGTTCAAAAGTGCGCTGACCGACGCAGAATCAGGCGAGCTCGAGCTGGACGCGTTCAAGAGCCTGTGTACGTTCATGTCGACCGTGCGGCGGCGCGTGGGTGACTGGCTGAACGAAGAGGCTTTCAGCGACATTCGCGCCGCGTTGCCCGAACTGTTCGACAACGGCGAAGGGGTCGATACGCGAATCGAACAATTCTGCGCACGGTTCCCGAATGATAAAAGTCACCGCTGGGTACGCGACCTCGCCGTGGAGCTCTTGCACAATCGGGATCCGGAACGCATTCCATTGATGAACCGTTGGGTCTGGGACGCAGGCGCCAATACCGGCGTTTTGCGAGAGATCTGGCACGGGAACGATGTCGATCATATGACTATCCCGGTCAAGGACAACTACGGTACGTTCCTGATGCTCCGTGAAGAACTGAGCCAGTACCTGACTACCAATGGCTTGTTTCGCGACATCCTCTTTTATGTCGACGTGCTCTGCGCACAGATCTACGCACGCTATATCTGCGAACAGGGTGGAAGTTATTTGCGTGTCGATTTTTCGGCACCCGAGGATCCCATGCAGCACACGCGACGATTGCTGGGTCTCGATGGCGTAAGGCCGGGTAGTGGCAAGACGCGGCTGAAATCGATCGATGGCGAGGCCTTCGTCCTCGACGAGAACTCAATGCTGGAAAAGGCGGACTGACGCAATGCCGATTCATGAAAAGTCACTGATTCGGCCGGAGAATTTGCGGACGCACGACGAGTTGACGCTCGATGGTGTCGATGTATCCGGGCACTGGAGCACTTTCATCGAGTCTCGTGTTGTCACTGACTATAACGAGTCGATGGAGGAAGAGATTGCCGCACTTCCGGGTGGGGAACATATCCACCGATGCTGGCAGTGCGGTTCCTGCACTAATTCCTGCACGGTCAATGCCATCAATAACGATTTCAATCCACGCTTCTGGATTTACCTGATCCGGATGGGCATGGAGTCCGAGCTGCTGCGTGACAAGGACATCATCTGGCAATGCGTCTCCTGCAATCAGTGCACTTATGCCTGTCCGCGGGACGTGGATCCTGAGGGCGTTATGAAAGCGACTGCACATTGGCTGGAGCGCAAAGGGCATGTGCCGAAGTCGCCCTCGATGCATTTCGACGAGGTGTTCACGGAGCAGGTCGTAAGGACCGGAAAGATCGAAGAAGGACGAACAGTGCGTCGCTTCTTCTCGCGTACCGGTCAGAAGCTGACACAGGACTGGGTGATCGGCCTTGTTCAGGGACTGTTGCGACGTCTGCCGATCGGATTACTGACACGCATGGGTCTGGCAACCTTCGTGGCGCCGAAGACGCGGCGCTGGTCCAAAGCGGCCGGCGCCATCCAGGAATACATCGATGAGCAGGAAGAGAAACACACTGAAGCCCTCAGCCTGCAGGAGCTTGTCGACGTCGCGAAGAAAGACGCAGCAGCGTAAGGGACGACCCGAATGACGGCAGAGAAAAAATACCAGAAAGTGGCGTACTACCCGGGATGTGCTCTCGAGGGGACGGGCCACGCCTATAACCGGTCGACGAAGGAGGTTGGCAAGGCGCTGGGCCTCGACCTGGTCGAAGTCGATAACTGGAATTGCTGTGGCGCGATGGAAGTCAAGAACATCGATCCAAAGGTGCAGACCTACCTGTCGTCACGTGTAATGTCGATCGCTGCACACGATATGGATATGGATGTCGTCATGGCACCTTGCAACGGGTGTTACCACAACCTCAAAAAGGCAGAGTACGATCTTGCGAACGATCAGGCTTCAGTCGATGTCGTGGATCGCCTGTCGAAGAAAGCCGGGCACAAGACCTATGAGTCTGGTCAGGTCGAGACGATTCACGCGCTTGACTGGATCAAAGAGGCGATTGGCGAAGATGGCCTGAAAGCACGGGTCAAGAATTCACTGGCGGGAATGAAGATCGCGAATTACTACGGCTGCATGTATACGCGACCACGGCATATCTTCCCGGAGAAAGACCAGGGTCCCGGCAGTGAGTCGACCTCCAAACCGCATTTCATGGATGATCTCCTCGCCGCGGCGGGTGCAGAGAATGTCGAGTTTCCGCTCAAGACGGCCTGTTGCGGCGGCGCACACACGCTGTCTGACAGTGATACGTCGACACGCCTGGTACTGAATATCCTCAAGGCCGCCAGCCTGGCCGGCGCGGAAGTCATCGCCACCGAATGTCCAACCTGTCATATGGGCCTTGAAATGCACCAGATTCGTGCGGAAAAGACGCTCGGCGAGAAAGTTGACGTCAAGATTTTGTATTTTACCCAGTTGCTCGGGATGGCGCTGGGGCTGAAGCCGAGGAAAGTCGGCGTACACGAGAATATTTCCGGCTCCATTCGCTTCCTGAAAGAAAAGGGTCTGGCATGAGGTCGCTCGCGCAAGTTGAGGCCGGCATCGAAAGCGTTTCGCTTTCTGATGGGCCGGTTGCTGCGGCAGATGCGTTACTCGGCCTGGGTGAGAATGTGCTCGAAAACTGGGTGGTGGCCAGGGACCGGGTACCGACCGACGAACTGCGCGAGGGCTTCCGCCTGCTTGCATTGCACCGTCAGGGCGCCACCGGCGAACCCGCTTTCAATGCCTGTCGCGAGACCTGTCGCGAATTGGCGTATTACTACAATCTCGTTACGATGCAGACTGAGCACCCCGATACCGGGGACCGTGTCGAGATGATGCGACTGATTACGAGTCACCTGTACCTGTTCGTCAGCGGCAGGATGCAGGTGGCGGAGCTTGGCGATTTTTGCTGTTCATCGAAGCCGTTACGACAAACGATGGACACGGCCGTTCTGAATAACGAGGAGAACTGACCATGCCAGTGGTACGCGGATGCAATCTGCCGGATGATCTGCTTTACGACGTGGAGAATCACATCTGGTTCCAGGAGCAGGGCGACGGCAACGTCAAACTGGGTATGACAGCGGTTGCCACGGCGATGGCCGGGAAGCTCGTTGCCTATACACCCAAACGTGTCGGCCGATCGGTGCGGGCGGGTAAGTCCTGCGGCACGCTCGAGTCCGGCAAGTGGGTTGGACCAGCGAAGTCACTGGCCAGCGGTGAGGTGATGGCCGTCAATGATGACCTGGTCGGCAATCCATCTATCGCGAACGACGACCCGTACGATGCCGGCTGGCTGGTTATTCTGAAGCCGGACGATTGGGATGCCGTCAGGTCCTCCCTGGTCACCGGTGAAGACGTTATCGCACCGTATGAAGCGAAAATGGACGCCGAGGGATTCGGCGGATGCGCCTGATAAATTGAATGGATAATTGATGATGAAAGAGACGAATGAAGTAGTTGGTCCCGCCGATTTTGCGAAACTGACCGAGTTACATGATGCAGCATCCAATGCTTGCGAACTTCTCAAGGCGATGGCAAATGAATGGCGACTGATGATTCTTTGCCACCTGGCGGAAGGCGAGAAAACTGTCAGCGAACTCCAGAGTCTCCTGGGGCTCGGCCAGTCGGCGCTGTCGCAGCACCTGGCAGTTCTGCGCCGTGAGAAAATTGTGCGTTCAAGAAAGCATGCGCAGTCAGTCAGTTATTCGCTGTCCGGCGACGAAGCAACGCGTGTGATGCAAACTCTTTATGAGGTGTATTGCGGCAAAGCGTAAAGTTGCCGCAACCTTGTCCGAAGAATTAATGATGCCGCCGAGCCGGTGGCTTTTGAGAGATTGAATCCATGAGTGAAAAGCGAATTGATCCTGCCTTCCTGCGAGATCAGATTGTCGGCGTTGATTCGACGTTTGAGACACCGTTCGGTCAACGGCTGATGGTCTATTGTGATTACACGGCGTCCGGTCGCTGCCTGCGGTTTGTCGAGTCCTACCTGCAAAGTCTGCAACGGGTCTATGCGAATACGCATACCGAGGACGACATCACTGGTCGCAGCATGAGTCAACTCTTGCATGAGGCGGAGGAAGCGATAAAGGCCTCCGTCAATGCCGGCCCCAATGGCCGTATCATCGCCTGTGGTACCGGAGCGACCGGCGCAATCGACAAGTTGCAGCAGATTATCGGCGTGGCACTGGCACCCGCAACCCGGCGTAATATCAACGAACTGGTGGAAACGTCAGATGTCGACATGGAGGCGTTCGGCAATGCGGTCGCGGCTTTGCAGCCCATCGTGTTCGTCGGTCCGTACGAACATCACTCGAACGAAATTTCATGGCGCCAGGCACTGGCGGAAACGGTTGAGGTGCAACTGGATCCTGCCGGCAATATCGATCTCGCGCACCTGGAGACGTTGTTGCAGGATCCCCGCTATCAGAATCGACTGAGAATAGGTTCGTTCTCGGCGGCATCGAACGTGACGGGTATCCGTACGGACGTCAGGGCTGTAACGACCTTGCTGCACAGGTACGACGCTCTGGCCTGTTTCGATTATGCGGCCTGTGCACCTTACGTCGACATCGATATGAATCCGGTACCTGAAAGGGACGGTGATGACCCGGCAGTCGATGCGATCTTCGTTTCAGCGCACAAATTTCTCGGCGGGCCAGGCTCCAGCGGCGTGCTTGTATTCAATGAGCGTATCTATGACCGCAATCTGCCGCCCAGTGTCAGTGCAGGTGGCACGGTCGATTACGTAGGCCCCCATGACCAGGACTTCATCGCCCGAATCGAGGAGCGGGAGAAAGCCGGAACGCCGGGTGTCCTGCAGACGCTCAAAGCCGGCCTCGTTTTTCAGATCAAGGATCGCGTCGGCATTGACGTTATCAACAAGCGTGAGCACGAATTGACGAGTCGTGCCATGAAGAGCTGGGGCGATGACGAAAGGGTCGAGTTACTGGGCAACCCGGATCCTGGCAGCCGCGTCGGCATTATCTCGTTCAACGTACGGGATGAAAGCGGCAACTACCTGCATCACAAGTTCGTGACCGCGTTGTTGAATGACCTGTTCGGCATCCAGTCGCGGGCTGGCTGTTCCTGCGCCGGACCCTATGGTCATCGGCTACTGGAAATCGATCATGACACGTCTGAACGGTATCGCAGCGTTGTCCAGGACGGTTATTGCGGTATGAAACCGGGCTGGTGCCGGGTGGGACTTCACTGGGTCATGGATGACGCGGAGGCCAGCTACGTGATCGATGCTGTGCATTTCATCGCGAAACACGGCCGTAAATTCCTCGACCTGTACGACTTCGATCTCTGCACGGGAACTTGGTCACATCGGGAAACCGCCATCGAGTTACCGACGTTTTCTCTGGAGAGCGCGTTGCGCGATGAAAAGGAAGAACCGGCGAACTTGTCACTGTCTTTGCGCAAGCAGCTGTACGACCACTATATGACCGAAGCGGGGCGCTGGGCGTCGCGCCTGGAGGCTGAAAAACACGGTCAATCCGTGTCGCTGGAAGGCGAGCTGGGTGAATTGCAGTTCTTTACGCTACCGGCAAATGCGGAGCCTCGTCACTAGCTGTTTTCCCAGACGACGGGCGCGTCGTAGTCAGTGCTGATCAGTTCACTGTACCGGGATTCGAGCACATCACGTTTGACCTTCAGCGTCGGTGTCAGTAGCCCGTTTTCAGTCGTCCACTCGTCACCGACGATGATCAACCGGGCCAGGCGCTCGTGAGCTTCGAGCCCGTGGTTGACGCTGCTGAGGGTAGCTTTGAGGCTGGACTCGACTTCTGCCTTTGCCATTTTCTGCCCGGTCTCTGACAGGACGACAACGGCAACCGGCGCCGGCAGGCCCACGCCCATAACGCAAATCTGTTCCAGCAGGGCGCTTCCAGAGAGGCTTGCCTCGATGGGTACCGGCGTGACGTACTTGCCTTTGGCCGACATTGAAAATGTCCTTGACCCTGCCGGTAATACGATAGCCTTCCCGGGGAATATCCCAAATTGCCTTGTCACCGGTATGGAAGTATCCGTCCTCGGTGAACACCTCCGCAGTGAGGTCGGGTTGCTTGTAATACTCCGTAAACAAGCCTGGACACTTGATCAGGATCTCTCCCTCATCGGACAGCTTGATCTTTGTACCTTCAATGGGCACGCCGATCGTGCCAATTCGTTTGGCCTGGAATGGCGAATTACCACAAGACAAGCCGCTGGTCTCGCTCATACCCCAGCCTTCACCGATGCCAATGCCCAGTTTCTGATACCACTCCAGGGTTAGTGGTGAGATGGGCGCACTGCCGGAACCAAAAGCCCGGACTCGTCCAAAGCCGAGCTCCCGACGGATTTTCCTGGCGACCATGCCGCCGATGACTGGAATCGAGAGCAGTCGATCCAGCTTCTCGGGTGGTATTTTGGCGTGCACGCCGGCCTGAAATTTGACCCAGAGGCGGGGTACTGAAATGAAAATAGTAGGACTCGCTCTCTTCAAGTCGTCTGTAAATGTGTTCAGTGATTCGACAAACCAGCACTCTGCGCCGGCGTAGATTGCAGGCCCGGCGGTGACCGTTCGTTCCGTGACATGGGCCAATGGCAAGTACGAGAGCAACTGGTCATCAGAATTGACGTTTACGGTATCCCTCGTCGTCATACTGCCATAAGCGTAGGCGCCGTAGCTGATGACGACACCCTTCGGATTGCCCGTGCTGCCTGATGTGTACAGGATGGTCATGACATCGCCTGGATCCGGTTCCGGTAGCATGTCGATCGGCTGATTGGCATCGATCAATGCCTGCCAGCCGTGACGGCATTCTGCGGTGGGATAGGGGAATGCAATCGACGGCATGTCGTCCGGAATCGAATCTGTTGCAACGGAAAGTTCATCCAGTTTGCCGACGAAAACAGCACTGGCTTCGCTGTGCTCAAGAATGTAGCTGACGGTCTCGGCACTGGCCGTCGGGTAGATCGGCACCGAAATCATGCCAGCCATCGCGATCGCGATGTCGGCCAGGATCCATTCGGCGCTGTTTTTCGCGAGGATAGCGACTTTGTCCCCGGGCTTGAGTCCAATACTGGTCAGTCCCGTCGCCATCCTGCGACAGGCATCTTCCGCTTCACGCCAGGTCGTTGTGCGAACGGTGCCGTCTACAGGCTGGTGCAGGAATGCGCGGTCGGGCATTTTTGCCGCCCAGTTAACGAGGGCCTGATGTGCGGTTAGAAATTCGTTCATGTGATTGTCATCAGTATGTCGGAAATCCTTGTGGAATCCCATGCTTCGGCGTCACGCGCCTTGTCACAGGTGCTATGTGTCAGGAGACGGTTCAACCGGTCAGGGATAAACCTGTCTGCCGGCGAGATACGTGGCCGTGACCTGGGTGTTTTCCACGCTGCGATCAACATCGTCCGGAATGCGTTGGTCGTAGATGACAAAGTCGGCCCATTTACCAACCTCGATGCTGCCGATCTGGTCTGCCCAGGCCGTCAGCTCTGCACCGGTGCGCGTATACCCTTTGAGGGCTTCTGCGAAAGTCAGCGACATGCCTTCGTCCCAGGGACGAACGATGCCATCGATGCGGGTTTCGCGATGAATCGAGTCAGCAATCTGGATCATCGGATTCAGGGGCGACGTCGGCCAGTCTGCGCTCAGCACCAGCGGCACCTCACTGTCCAGCATGGAACGCCATACGTAGGCGTTCGGCACCCGGTCACGCCCGATACGGTCGATTACGTAGTCGCCGACACAACAAGTCGCATGGTGTGGCTGCATCGATGCAGCGACTCCGAGGCTCGCGAATCGCGCAACGTCATCAGGCGTCACAACCTCGATGTGCTCGACACGATTCGGTAGACCACCCGGGCGGTCGGTGTGAATCGCAAAGCCGTCCAGGACCCAGGAAACACCGAGGTCACCGATGGCGTGCACGGCAACCGGGAACTCCTGTCGATGCGATTCAGCGATCATGTCGTGGAGTTCCTCCCTGGTGGAGAAGGGTTCGACAGTTACGTGTGGATCGTCGGTGTAGGGTTCTTTCATCAGCGCCGTTCGCGTCGACAGAACACCATCGATGATCAGCTTGACGAAGCCCAGATCGAACAGTGGACCCTGTTCGGTCTCGAGGCCGGTTGCGGCAACGCGCTGACGAATCCTTTCGCGTTCAGCGGCAGTTCGGGCAAGCGCGTCGGCGGCGGTTTCACCGTCTGCTGGACTGGGTCTTGCACCTTCCCAGATTCGCAAGGTCATGTCGCCGGCCTCCAGTACCTCGAGATAACGGTCGAAGTTGCCGCTCATGTCGTGGGCGCTGGTGATGCCGAATCGATTAGCCATGCGAATCGCTGCACGAATACCGGTTGAAACATCCGTGGCCCTGGCCATGCCAGGTGCGTCATTGAACACATAGCCGGCTGTTTCCAGGAAGATGCCGGTCGGTTCACCTGTTGCTGGATCGATCAGGATTTCGCCGCCGGGCGGGACCGCCATATCGGCGGTCACCCCGGCCAGTTCCATCGCCAGGCTGTTCGCCCAGCCGGAGTGTCCGTCGATATCGCGAAGCCAGACCGGGTGATTGGGTGCGACCGAGTCGAGCATCTCCTTCGTCGGCAATATGCCGTCCGACAGGTTGTGATTCCAGGCGCCACCCAGAATCCAGTCACCCTCTGGCAGTGACGCGGCCTTGTCCCGAATGATTCGCAGCCACTCCGCTTTGTCTTCTATATCTGTCAGATCTACGCCAACAGCGAGACCGGAACCCATCACAAGATGGGTATGCGCATCGATCAGCCCCGGCGTAACCGTAACGCCGCGCGCTTCGATGACGGCGGTCGCGTCACCTGCCATTGCCCGGATATCGTCACTGCTGCCGACAGCGCTGATCCGGCCATTCGTCACTGCGAATGCTTCTACCCTGGATTGCGCGGCGTCAACGGTATGCACATCGGCATTCAGGACGACAAGACTGGGCGCGTTCGTCACATCGTGGGCATTGTTGCAGCCAACGAGTCCCGACAGAGCAATGGATAAAAATAGGCTTGCAGTGCACAGGTTACGGTTTTTCATAGCCGACTTCGTCTCTCATGATTTGCGTGCGAACGACACATTATAGGGGATGAAAAGGTGCGGGTCTTATCGTTACAGATGACACTTAAGTTATGGAAAAAAAAGACAAAACCAGTCTGGTATATCGCTGGTAATTTACCTAAAGTAAGCGGTCCTCCGGGCGCAGCCGCAGCACAATAACCAAGGTAATCGCAGCAATGTATTTGAAGTACAGAACGGTCCGAAGCTGGACGGTATGGGTCCTGTTGTCCGGCGTTCCAACCGCCTGGGGACAGGCGACGTCCGATGACGCGCTGGACGAAATCGTCGTGTCGGCAACACGCATGGAATCGTCCGTCCGCGAGGTGGCGCGTTCCATTTCCATCGTGGACAAGGAAAGAATCCAACTCGGTACACAGCAGCTTGGGCTGGATGAGTCGCTCGCCGGCATTCCGGGCCTTTATATGCAAAATCGTTATAACTTCGCCCAGGACCTGCGAATCTCACTGCGTGGATTTGGTGCGCGTTCGAGTTTCGGGATCCGCGGGATCAAGGTACTGGTTGACGGTATTCCCGAAACGCTGCCGGATGGGCAGGCAGGCGTCGACAGCATCGACATCGGATCGGCGCAGAGTATCGAGGTGTTGCGCGGTCCTTCCTCGTCTTTGTACGGCAATGCGTCTGGCGGCGTCATTTCGATCACCAGTGAGCTGGGTAGTGCGACACCCTACGTGGAAGGACGAATCGCCGCCGGCGAGTATGGTTACTCCCAACTGCAACTCAAATCGGCAGGAAAGTTCGGGTCGTCGGATTACCTGTTCAATATTTCGCGAACTGAGCTCGACGGTTATCGCGACCACTCGAATGCCAGGGGCAGTGTGCTGAACAGCAAGTTTGGCATTCCGCTTGGCGAATCTGATCGCCTCGTGTTTTCACTCAACCTGACGGATCAGCCGGAGGCCGACGACCCCGGGGGGATCAATGCAGCACAGGCGGCGGCTGATCCCTCGTCGGCGCGGGACAGGAACCTGCAATTTGACGGCGGCGAGGCCCTGGAACAGCAGCGACTGGGCATCGTATATACGCGGGACAGGGACGCAGGGATGCTGACCTTGCGCAACTACTACGCCTGGCGGGAATTTGCCAACAAGCTGCCGTTTGTCGGTGGCGGCTCAGTGGACCTCGATCGGTACTTCTACGGAATCGGCGCGCAATACGACTTCGGTTCTCTACCGGAAAACCTGGGCCTGTCAGTCGGAATTGACTACGACATGCAGGACGACGACAGGAAGCGATTCGATAACAACAGCGGTGTGCTCGGCCCCATGGTTTTCGACCAAAATGAAGCAGTCGACAGCACGGGCCTGTATCTGCAAGGGCAATATGCGTTTAACGATGCCTGGACGCTGCTGGCCGGGCTTCGCTACGACGAAATTTCCTACGACGTAACTGACAATTACCTGGTCGATGGCGATAATTCCGGCATTCTCGACTTTGACGAATTGAGTCCTTCGCTGGCATTGAACGTTCAACTCGAGACCGGTGTCCTGTTTGCGTCGTACAGTTCCTCGTTCGAGACCCCGACGACGACTGAGTTGGCAAACCCGGATGCCAGTGGCGGTTTTAATCCATCGCTGAATGCGCAGACGGCGGACAACTTTGAGATCGGCTACAAGTATTCGCAAGGTGACCTCTATTACGAACTGGCCGTATTCACTATTGACCTCGAAAATGAATTGATCCCCTTCGAGCTGGCCGCATTTCCGGGGCGAACGTTTTATGCCAATGCAGGCAGTTCATCCCGTGAGGGCATAGAGGCAGCGATCGCACGCAGTTTCGACAATGGTCTGCGGGTCGACGCTTCGTACACCTGGTCCGATTTCAGTTTCGATGACTTTGTTGACGATAACGGTAACGACTTCAGTGGAAACCAGCTACCCGGTTTGCCAAAGCACTACGGTTACCTTGGCCTGAGCTACCGCGGCGACAGGGGATTGTCTGCGACCGTCGAAGCGGTCTACTCCGGCGAACTGGTTGCCAACAACGCTAATACGGCGGAGGTCTCTTCCTATACCGTGGCCAATCTTCGCCTGTCTCACGAAGTCGAAATCGGGCCATGGATTATCCGGCCGTATTTCGGAATCAATAACATCTTTGATGAAGCCTACAACAGCAACATCCGTATCAACGCATTCGGTGCCCGGTATTTCGAGCCTGCGCCGGGTCGGAATTTCTACGCCGGCGTTGTCGTGAATCTCAGCCGGTCGCGTTAAAAGAACAGGAGCGGCACTATGCGTGCATTCACTTTTGCAGTCCTCACCCTCAGCCTGGTCGCTTGCAGTAACGAGCAGGATGCCCCGACCGCGCATCCGCTTGCAGACATGGTGTTGACGAACGGCAATATCGTGACGGTCGATGAGACGATGCCCACCGCGGAGGCTGTGGCCGTCAACGGCGACAGAATTACGGCGGTCGGGTCGATTGCCGAGATTTCGCCTTACATCGGCGATGCCACCGAAGTCATCGATCTTGGCGGCCAGACCGCAATTCCGGGATTGATCGAGGGGCACGGGCACTACACCAGTTTCGGGGGATCCCTGTTGATCCTGGACTTCCGCTATGCGGAAAGTTGGGCCGAGATTGTCTCGATGGTTGAAGCGGAAGTGCCGGAGACGCCGACTGGTGAATGGATCGTTGGTCGCGGCTGGCACCAGGATAAATGGGCGATTCGTGAAGACGTCCTTGTCGAAGGCCTGCCGGTCCATGGCTCGCTGAGTGCAGTGACGCCGGACAATCCCGTCATGCTCATTCATACCAGCGGCCACGGCGTGTTCGTCAATCAAAGGGCGATGAGTCTCGTAGAACTCAGCGACGATACCGAGCCTCCCGAAGGCGGCGAGATTGTCCGGCACGAAAACGGCAGGGCGACTGGCATGATGCGAGAGTCGGCGCAGGACGTATTTCGCCAGGCTTATTCCGGTCATCAGGGGCGCCGCCCGGCAAATGTTGCCGAAGAAGAAATGCGCCGCATGATCAGGCTGGCGGGCGAAGAATCATTACGGCACGGCATCACGTCGTTCCAGGATGCGGGCACGACATTCGCGGAAGTCGACCTCATCAAGACGATGGCCGGGGAAGGCAACCTGCCCGTCCGATTATGGATGGCGTTTGAAGAGCAGGCCGCCGATATGGAAGGCCGCCTCGACGACTATCGCATGATCGGCCATGGCAATAACTTTCTGACCGTTCGAGCGATTGGCGAGAAGGTACTCGATGGCGCCCTCGGCACGCACGGTGGCTGGTTGCTGGAGCCCTATACGGATTTGCCGCGCAGCAGTGGTCTCAACGTCGTGCCAGTCGAGGAAATCGAAGCCTCTGCACGCCTGGCGATGGAACACGATTACCAGCTGGCAATTCAGGGGATCGGTGACCGCGCCTACCGGGAGTTGCTGAATATTTATGAAGCAGAGATGCAAAGGAATCCCGATAAGACCGACCTGCGCTGGCGCATCGAGCACGCGCAGGTCATTCACCCTGATGATATCCAGCGGACGGTTGATCTTGGTGTGATTCCCGCCGTGCAGGGCATCTTTGCCTGTTCGGACGGTCCCTGGGTGGTTGATCGCCTGGGACACGAGCGAACGCGGGAGCGTGGTTATATCTTCAATACGCTGGCCGAGGCTGGGCTTGTGCCCACGAACGGGACCGATCCTCCGGTTGACGAGATCGACCCGATTGCAAGCTTCCACTGTTCGGTTACGCGCATCCTCCCGGATGGCAGCGTCTTCCAGCCACAGGAAGTCTACTCACGTGAGCGTGCGCTTTATTCTTACACGATGGGAAATGCCATTGCGGCATTCGAGGAGGACATCAAGGGATCGATCACGCCGGGCAAGCTGGCCGATATCACGATACTGTCACGGGACCTGTTGACCGTAGCGGACGACGAGATCATGGACACGGAAATCGTGATGACGATTCTCGGCGGGCGTGTGCGGTACCGGGATGGGGAGATCGT
>CAZVWF010000050.1:14013-20013 GCA_964630795.1 uncultured Woeseia sp.
AAAGGCCAGGGCAATGCCCTGGCCTTTTTGGTTTGGTTTCCGGCGAATGTGGCGCAGCTATCAGGCTGCGGATGCGGCAGCGTGCACCTGTTCGATTTGTGTCCAGGCTGATTCGATAGCACCGACCTGCCAACCGGCCAGGCCGCTCAGGTAGTCGCCCGAGAAGTACACTCGGCCCTGTGGCTCACGCAGGACCGCCAGGTGTTGCTGCCGGTCGCGCGGCGACCACTGAGTCCAGCCACCCTCGTTGTACTTCGTCCGGTGCCAGGCGACGGAAAATGCCTTGCCATCGTAATGCTTGCGGAACTGTCCTGGATGAATCGGCTCGGTTCGTTCGATCGCCTGTTCGACCTGCTCTTCCAGCGACATTTCGCCAAGCGTTGTTGCCACCCGGCCAAACGCGTACGCGCTCTGGATGACGCCTTTTTGTCCAAAGTATCCGTACGATGGATAAATAACGGTGTGGCCCGGTAAGCCCGTGGAGCTGGATCCACCGTAGATATTGTCATCTTCCTCCCAGAAGCGACGGTTCATCTGCAATGCCAGTTTTCCGACGGTTGATGGTCTTGGTTTGGCTATGGCCTCTTTTGCCTGGTCCGACAGGTCGGTCTCCAGTTGCGAAAGGATGTTCAGCGGAATGGTCGTAATACAGTAGTCCGCTTCGGCGACGCGCATTTCGCCGGTCGCCCTGTCGCGATACGGAACCCGCACACCATTTTCATCCTGCTCGAGCGCCTGAACTTCGGCGTTGTAGGTAATCTTTTCACCCATCTGGCGTTCGAAGGCCTTGGCGATCTGGTCCATGCCGCCGACCGGCTGGTACATGGACTGCGGGTGGTCGATTGTCGTGACGCCCTGGAAGGTATTGCCGAGACCCGACTCGAGGAGTTCCTTGAACGCCAGCGGCTCCGTAGGCGTGTTGGGACCCATCAGGCCCATCGCATCAAACTTCTCAAGGCCACGATGCAGGGTGCCCTTATAGCTCAGCGAGCGAAAATCCAGGAAACCTTCACGCACGAGATAGTCGGTCAGTTGTTCCTTGTCCTGGTTGCTGAGTTCCGAGTCCAGTGCACCCTCGTCCACGGTCTTGGCCAGGAGCTCCGCGGTGTAGCCGCGCATGTCAGCTTTGATCTCCCGCCGTCGCAGTCGACGACCGGCCAGCGGGCCGTCAGCATTATCAAACTTGAGGTAACCCTGGTCGTTATCCTGGACCATGATTTCCATCGGGATGCCGAATTTGCGGACATAGTAAAATACAGCATGGTGGTAACTTGGCAAACGCCAGGCACCATGGTTGAAGTACTGGCCTACATCAAATGCACAGGTTCGGGTTGACCCGTCCACATCCTCGATCGTAAACCCGGCACGAGCGGACTGGCAGCGCCCACCAGCGTAAGAGCGTGCTTCGAGAACCTGGCAGTCATAGCCGCGCAAACCGAGTTCGTAGGCGGCGGTCATGCCGGACAGGCCTGCACCCAGGATGAGCACTCGTGTGCCACCTGAACCTCCCGCGAGGTCTGGCGGTGCTTGTGCTGCCGATGCAAAACCGATGCCCCAGCCATCCAGGGCTGTCAGTACGGCAGACGCGCCACCGACAATGCCGGCAGCTTCAAGGAATTGGCGTTTGCTGACGGACTGCAGTTGGTCAGAACGAGCTTTGGCCATCAGGTACCTCCTGCCAGGCTATTTCTTTAGATCGAGTTCAACCTGGACGCCGACTTCGTCGTCAATCCAGTTGGTTGCATCCCAGCCCACGCCGAAATCGAGGCGCAGGATATCGAAGCTGCCGGAGAATTGAGCCGTCGCTCCGTCGACCTCGAATTCGAAGATCATCGTCACCGGATTGGTATTACCGATGATCGTCAGTTGTCCATGGGCAGCGTACGTGCCGTCGTCCAGCGTCTCGATGCTCTCCGATTCGAAACGAGAGTCCGGATGGACGGCCGGGTTGAACCAGTCCTCCTCGAGCAGGGTCGCATCGCGTTCTGCATCGCCAGTCTTTGCCGAGTCCATCTTCACGATTCCGACGATACTGCCGGCGGAAGGGTCAGCAGGATCGAAGTCGATCATTGCCGAGAAATTGCCAAAGCGGCCCCGAAAACCGGAGCCCTCCTGCACACCGATGAATCGGACGGTACTGGAGTCCTCAACGAGCTGCCATTCGGCGGCCCCGGCAGTAGCAAGCGGGAGGCCTGCAGTGAGCAGCAGGGCGATGATCCATTTAGGCGCGTTAACCATGACGTTGTCCTTGAAGCGGTCGGTGATTATGTCGTGGAGAACCGCAACAATATTCGCGTATCCTGACCGTTGAGCACAGGATTTTCAATCGTGTGCAGATCGTCGATATCGTTGATCGTAACGGGTAGTTCGTCTTATTAGACAACATAGTAAGATTCGTCTCACGATAAGAATTGTTAAGTCTTTGAGAGGCATTCATGCGTAACAAGTTCCATTGGCTGACCGTACTGGCGGCCCTCGTCATGGCGCCCGTTCAGGCGCAGGATTCGTCCGCCAGCACGCAATATCGCGTTGATGGCGATGCCAGCCTGCTGCGGGTCCTGGCATGGCCTGATGGCCCGTTGAAACGCTTCGGCCACCACCACGTGATCTCGCATCACGGCATCACAGGCACGATTGATGTCGCTGCAAACCCCCACGAGTCGTCCTTTTCACTTGAATTGACGGTTGCCGACCTGGTCGTTGACGATCCGGAATTGCGCGCGCTGGAAAGCGAGGTGTTCGAGGGTGAAGTGCCACAGGATGACATCGAGGGCACGAAGGCCAATATGCTGGGTGAGGACCTGCTGAATGCTGCGCAATATCCGAAGATTCAGATTCAGTCCAGTTCTATTGAAGGCGAGTTGCCGGATGTAAATATTGTCGCGACTTACACGGTGCTGGGTGCGGAACAAACCGTTACGGTTCCTGCCCGCGTCGAGTTGACCGCTGACCGAGTCGTTGCGCGTGGTGAAATCGAACTGCTACACGGTGCATTCGGTCTGTCACCGTTCACTGCGATGGGCGGCGCGCTGAGCGTTCGGGACTTGCTGGTGTTCAAATACGAAATCGTCGGTACCCGCGTCGCGGCCGTCGAGTAAGCGCGCTCCGTTCGGGCATGAAAAACCCCGCGACGTTGGCCGGTGGTCAGCGCCACGGGTCGTTGTTCGCATGGCTTACGGGCGTGCGAGCACGACCTCGACTTCCACGAAGACATTGGGCCGTGCGAGCGCGGCGATTTGAATCGCTGAACGCGCCGGCTTGTTCGGCTGCGCGTCGGTACCGAAGTACTTGGAATAAGAGCGCATGAAACCCGCGAAATCCATACGGCCGTCCAGTTCGGGGTCGCCGACCAGGAACACGGTCATCTTGACGACGTCGCCGAAGCCCAACCCTAAGTTTTCAAGCGAAGTCTGCATCCTGGCAAAAACACTCTCGGCCTGCGCTTCGGTATCGCCCCAGTATTCGCGGCTGCCTTGTTCGGCATCCGGATTGGCCGGGCCCGGTAGCGTGCCGCTGTGATAAACAAGCGTCGTACCCGCCGATACCTCGACGGCCTGCGCGATCGGGAAGGTCGAACCGCCCGGGAGCGGATGCCGCGTGACGTCAGCTGATGCGACGGCGCTGCCGAGCAAAATAAGGCAAATCAGAGTGACTTTTTTCATGGGGTGATTCCTCGGTTTCCTGCAGGGTAATGAGGTAAGCAATAACGTCCTGGATGTCGTTTTCATCCTGGAGCCATTGGATTAAAGCACGCATTCGCATGCCATGGGCATCGTCGGTCAGTGCATTCTTCATGGCAGTCCTGGTGTGTTCAGAACTCGGAGAAAGCGCTGGCGAGATTTGTTACACGCACTCGGTAAGACAAACGATGTCAGTCGATGGTTTCGCTGAGGAGAAACAGGTCGGTTAACAAGGCCCTTAAATGGATTGAGGCATTCAGGTTATCGACCAGTTCGGAGCTGATGCCTTCCTGGGACAGTACCAGCGAAATAGCGGCGACCGACTTCCTCGCATCATCGACGACTACCGGGGAGTAGACACCATCGTCACCGGATAGCAGGTTATCGATTTCATTCGCCGCATTTCTCATCGCGGTCAGTATGTCGCGAACTTCGCTGCCCTTGTCGTTTTCGCGTCCCTGGGCCGCATAGGCCAACAGGAATTCATAGCCGGATTCAACGGCCTCGATTTGATCGTGCAAAGTATTACTCACGGTGCCCCCGCGTATGCCAGTCGGTCGTTGTCAGCTGATCAGGCGCTTTCGTCTGGCGACCAGCGGTCCGGATCGTGATGCGCGGCCATCTCGTCCCTGGAGATCCAGCCCTTGATCATTGATCGCGTATAGAACAATTTTTCCGGACGGAGCGAGAAGTAGATGTGCAGGCAGATCACGCCGATCAGTCCGAGTGTCGACAGTCCGTGCAGGAAAAAGACCCACCCGAGTGTGGACTCTGCCATTTCGTTGGTCCGTTCCCACCAGGGGGTATCAATTTGCAGGAACATGATGATGCCGGTTGCGATGACCAGCAAGGTCAGAATCGTGATTACAGCATGCATGCTTTTCTGCGCCGGAGAATACTTGCCGGGCTTGGTCCCGCCGTCGAGGGCTTCCTTCAGGTCACCGGGCCCCAGCATCATCGATCCCAGGTCTTGCGTGAAGGCGCGGATGATGTGGAATGCGACCACGACGGTCAGCACGATGCCGGCAATCCAGTGGATTTCCAGCCAGGCAAATTCCAGGCCAATGATCGGGAAGACGCCGGTGATCAGCAGGACAAATACCGAGCCTGCCATGACCCAGTGAAAGGCTCTGTCGATCGCTTCGTGACGGCTGACGCGCGCGCCTTCACTCGACGGACGATCGCCACGCTTTTGTGAACTCTCGTAAATCGCATGCGCCGCAATCGCAACAAAGGCTGCGACGATGACCAGCCACAGGAGGTCCCAGGAAACACCTCTGAGCACTTCCTGACCCCAGACGTCGTTTTTATATTCGGCAAGTTCCACTTGTTATCCCCGCATCGCGCGCCGCACGAGATTTTCCATCAGCGGCAGTTTGAAATGATTGTAGTTGAGCGGTTTGGCACCTTCGCTCGCCAGCGGTGCCAGCGCCTCGGCGCTTTCCTCGCCGAGCGATTGCCCACGTGCCGCCCGTTCGATATTGGTTAGTCGATGCGGCGTACACGCAACGCCCCCGCAGACAATGCGACAATCACCGATCGTGTCGCCGTCCATCGACATCGCCGCAGCAATACTGACCAGCGCGAAATCCCAGACATCGCGATCCGCGACCTTCTCAAAGTAGAAGCGCTGCCCGGCCCACTTCGCCGGAATCCGTATGGCAGCCAGGATCTCCCCCGGCTCCAGTGATGTCATCTGTTCAATGTGCGTATCCGGTCCGACAAAGAAGTCGTCCGCGGAAATCGTCCGGGTACCGGATACGCTGGCGGCGACCATCGTCGCTTCGAGCGCAACCAGTGCCGTCGCCGTGTCCGACGGGCTGACCGCAACGCATCGACTGGCGCCAAACACGGCATGCTCGCGATTCATCGCCTCGGGCCCGTCGGCATAACAGATGTTGCCGCCCGCCCGGTAGCAATCGAGTCCGCGGCGGTAGTACCAGCAGCGTGCATCCTGAATCAGGTTGCCACCCAGCGTACCCACGTTGCGAATCTGTGGACTGGCAACACGATTTGCCGCCTGGGCCAGCAGGCTGTAATCGCGGTTGATACGCTCATCACGGATGATGTCGCGCAGGATTGTCGCGGCACCGATTTCAATGCCGTCGTCAGTTTCACGAATTCCACGAAGCGCTTCGATCCCGTTGAGATCGATCATGGCACGCGGACTCTTGGCGCGATCTTTCAGCCACCCGTAGGTGTCCTGACCGCCACCGAGAAGCCAGCCATCCTCGCCGAGCTCGTCAGCGAGATTGAGCGCATCACCAAGCTCCACCGGCTGGTAGAGCTGTACTTCTGGCATTACATCGAAAGAAGCCAT
>CAZVWF010000051.1:0-19741 GCA_964630795.1 uncultured Woeseia sp.
TGTGTCGACGATTGCCAGCGGCAAGACTCTGTCACCGAATCTCGTGCGCGGCACTCGCTGGAGTATCCCGACCTCGCCGACGGCGTCTGTCATCCTGGCTTATTCACCGGAATTCGTTCGCGAACGCGTCCTGGCCAGGCGATCTGAGCGTAATCTCGCACCGATGCTCGAGTTGCCGCCGGAACGCGAAGTGATTCTCGACCCGGTCGAACAGAGGGCCGAGTTTGCAAGGATTCAGCGGCGCTTTTATGCCTATGCCGACGATCCGCACGATGCGGGCTTCGCGGTCGTTTCGGCGCCGGTCTTCGATCACGCTGAACGCCTGGAAGCCGCCTTGACGATTGTGATGAATCGCCGTCCCGGTACCGTGAACCAGGAAAAGTTGTACCTGCGTCAACTCAAGGAAACGACTGTCGAGATTTCGCGCGCACTGGGATCTGTCGAAATGGCCGACAAAATGGCAGCAACCATCTGACCTGATGTCGTCTTTCCTGTAGGAGGAATTGCATGACCGTCATTGACGTACATACGCATATGCTGACCGAGGAATACCTGACATTGCTGGATCAGCACGGCGGATCAAAGTACGAACTGAAACCGACGCCCGCCGGGCAGGACAGCATCTATATGCTCGGCGCGCCTTTCATGACCCTGATGCCGGAGATGTGGGATTACGATGCGCGTATCCGCGACATGGACAAGGCCGGCGTCGACCTCGCGGTCGTTTCCCTGACCTGTCCGAATGCTTTCTTCGGCGATGAGGCTATCAGTGTTCAGGCCGCACAAATGGTGAATGACTCCATGGCGGAGCAACAGCGAGCGCGGCCTGATCGCATCGCCTGGTTTGCCTCGGTGCCATGGCAATTCGCCGATGCTGCCGTCACCGAGCTTGAGCGCGCAATCGCCGCTGGTGCTGTCGGTGTCATGGTCATAGCCAATATTGACGGTGCCAACCTGACCGATCCGGCATTTGCACCGGTGTGGCAGGCAATTGACGATCGGGCGCTGCCAGTACTCGTGCATCCAACCGCGCCACTGGGTACGCCTGACATGAACCTGGATGAATTCGGCCTGGTGCCACCGATCGGCTTCATGATCGACACGACGCTGGCGGTCTCGCGAATGATACTGAGTGGCTTTTTCGATCGTTACCCGAATCTCAAGATCATCACCTCACATGGCGGTGCGACGTTGCCCTATCTCGCCGGCAGACTCGATCGTTGTCATGAAATGATTCCCGCCTGTGCCGACGCCATCAGTGAAAAGCCGAGCACCTATCTCGAAAAGATCTACTACGACACCGTGGTTTATTCGCCGGAAGCGTTGCAGTTATGTATCGATGTCGCGGGCCCGGGTAACGTACTGTACGGGTCGGACTACCCGCATAACATCGGCGACATGGTGGGATGCCTGTCGCGGGTGAATGCGCTGGCGCCGGACATTGCCGCTGGCATTCGCGACGGCAATGCGAAGCGTATTTTCAATCTCTAGACCGGTATAGGGCGCAGAGATGGCAAGGATCGTCCTTGGCATAGGTTGCTCACACACGCCGCAACTGCATACGCCCACCGATCAATGGGATATTCGGGCGAAACGTGATGCCGAAGACGGATTGCCGTTCTGGTATCATGGCGAGCGTCTCAGGTTCGTGGAGTTGCTCGAAAAACGCCGGCATCTCGATCTCGAATCTCAAATAACCCTGGCGGAGCGCGAAGCACGATTGCAGAAAGCTCGTGCGGCACTCGATCAATTGAGCAGGCTCTACAGGGACAGTCGTCCCGACGTCACCCTCATCTTCGGCAATGATCAGGCAGAGATATTTATCGACGAACCCAGGCACGCCTTCACGATCATGGGCGCGGCGGAATTCGAGAACCGTCCGCGGACAGATGACCAGATCGAGCGACTGCCACCCGGCATAGCGTTGTCAGACAGTGGTCATCTGCCCGATGAAAGCGTGCGTCTGCCGGGACATCCGGCGCTGGCACGACATATTTACGACGCGCTGGCGGATTTGCCCGGCGATGTTGCATACGCGCCGCAGCAGATCCGGCCGGACCCGATGCGTGCATCGACCAGCGGGATGCCACATGCGTACGGGTTTATTTACAAGCAACTGATGCGCGATGCCGTCACACCCCACGTTCCTGTCGACACGAACACGCTATTTCCGCCGAACCAGCCAACCACGCGAGAATGCTTCGCATTCGGGCAGAAGGTTGGAGAGGCCATCGCAGACTGGGAACCTGATGTTCGCGTCTGCATTATCGCATCCGGCGGTCTCAGTCATTTCGTCGTCGACGAGGAGTTCGATCGGGACATCCTCGCGGCAATGACAACGAACGAATTCGAACGGCTGTTCGAGTATCACGAAGGGTACTACCAGGCAGGCTCTTCCGAAATAAAGTCCTGGATCGCAGCCGGCGGTGCCATGGCACGCAACCCACTCGAGGGCAGGGTGGTGGACTACCAGGCGCTTTATCGTACGCCCGCCGGTACCGGTAGTTCGGCGGCTTTCGCAGCCTGGATCTGACGGGAACTACTGGCCCGCGACGCCCGGGTGGAACTGCAAGTGGCATTCCTCGCAAGGCGGATAGATCACTTCGCCCGCGGTATACATGAGTTCGACATTTCGTTCCGTCGCTGCCTTGCGCGCAACCTGGCCGGCTTCTGCGAGTGCGTCAACGAATGCCTGCCAGGCAGGGTCTGATGCCCAGACCGGATCGTTCGGGCCGGTGCCGCCGATCCGCAGTGTTCGGCTCGCGTCGATAACCGCATCTGCCGCGTCGATGTAGACCTGCCAGTCCTTGTCTGTCTGCGGGTCGTCGATTCCCCAGATCGTGTCCGTCACGGGTGCAACAACCGTGATCATGAGGTCATTGACACTCATCGTCGGCGTCGCTGTGTCGTTGACCTGACCAAGCGCGACGACTGCTACCAATGCGCCTGTTGTTGCAGCCCACTTCACTCGGTTCACGGGTTCATACTCTGGTAATCGGTTCGTCCGTTTATAACCTGCAAGACGCTTATGATTGGATGCGGGCTTATACCTATGTTGCCAGGCGTTTCGGTATCTGAGTCACCTGCGGTCGACCCCTATTGTGTTTTCCCCCTGATTTGCATTTACTGAGCGCCACGCAACAAGAACAAAAACAATGAATGTCATCGAACTCATCACGCGACTGGAAAAACTTGATACCTGTGCTGTTTCGGACGCACTGGACAGCCTGGGTGTCCCGGGCGTGGCGGACGGCATAGTCAGGCGCTCGACCCGGCAGAGCATTGCCGGTCGGGTCAGGACGATGCAATTGGCGGCAGGCAAACAACCCGACAGTGATGCGCCGCATCTTGGCACACGATCCATCGAGGAAGCCGGCGACACCGACGTCATCGTGTTCGAGCAACGCACGGGCATTAATGCGGCCTGCTGGGGAGGCATCCTCTCTGAGGCTGCCCACCACAAGCACATTCGCGGCGTGGTCATCGAGGGTCCGGCGAGAGACGTCGATGAAATCAATGAAACGGGATTACCTTTGTTTTCCCGGTCCATTACGCCGATCGCGGCGCGAGGGCGCATTCACGAGGCAGCGGTCAACGTGCCGGTCGACGTTGGCGGCATCGCCGTCGAGCCCGGCGATTTTGTCATTGCGGATGGCTCCGGCGTAGTTTTCATCCCGGCGGCGATCGCCGAGGAAGCAATCTCGAAGGCGGAGTGTGTCGCGGCCAAAGAGAAACGCATGGTCGAAGCGGTTCATGAGAATAAATCAATAACAGAAATCATGGACAGTAAATACGAAAACCTGCTCGACAGGGCAGACTGAGGAGAGCGGGATGTTTGAGTGGTTAGAAACAACTGCGCCGGCGATCTGGGTTGGTGAGTCGTTATGGGGATACCCGATCATGCTGGGTAGTCATGCAGTGGGGCTGGCCATTGTCGTCGGCCTGTTCATGATGCGAGATCTTCGCCTGCTGGGGTTTTTCCAGGGCATCAGTTATCAATCGCTGGACAGCCTGCGAAACCTGGGCTGGACCGGATTCGTCATTAATGCCATTTCCGGACTGTTCCTGTTTACCTCCCAGGCGACCATGTTCATCGAGAGCACGCCGTTCCTGCTGAAGATCGGCATGATTTTCCTGGCGGCCATCTGTGCTGCAGTGATTCAAAACAAGTTGCGGGACGAGGGGCCGCAATGGGACAGTTCGGGCGCTGTCGCCGGCAACGTACGCACCATCGCCCTGGTATCTACCGCATTCTGGATCGGCGCCATCATCTCGGGCCGCCTGGTTGCCTACATTTAAGGGGGAATCGTCATGGAAGCATTCGTAACAGCCGTCGAGGGCAGCCCGATCAACGAATGGGTACTGGGTTCCACCTGGGCATGGCCCATCATGGAGATCTTGCACTTTTTCGGTTTGTCCGTCCTGCTGGGAGCATTGCTGGTGATCGATCTGCGTATGGCGGGCTACTTCCGGCAGATCAATGTCGTCGCCACGCATAAGTTGCTGCCGTGGGTTTTTCTCGGCTTCGGCATCAACCTGGTGACCGGTTTTCTGTTCCTCATGGGTGATCCTGCGCGCTATACCGCCAACATCGGATTCTGGTGGAAGATGTTCCTGGTGCTGATCGCCGGTCTGAATGCGCTGTGGTTCTGGGTCAAGATTAACCCGGTGATGAAGTCCTGGGAGCCGCACGCGGACACCCCCGGTATTGCGAAAGTCATCGCCTGGGTATCGCTGGGGTCCTGGTTTGGGGTGCTCCTGCTCGGTCGACTGATTCCCTACATCGGTACGGGGTGACCCGGGCCGATCAGTCTGCGTGCACGATGCCGCAGGCGATACCGAGCTCCGGCGCAACCGAGTAGAAATCCTGCACCGGTTTGCCACCGCCGGCGGCTTCGTGTGCCGCGGCCGCCGCAATCCAG
Source organism: uncultured Woeseia sp. (assembly GCA_964630795.1). GTDB lineage: Bacteria > Pseudomonadota > Gammaproteobacteria > Steroidobacterales > Woeseiaceae > SZUA-117. Next base: position 4,923 of record CAZVWF010000051.1, read on the forward strand.
GTATGTAACTCCATCGAGCCGATCCCGGCCTCGGCGACCAGTTCGTGCGGGTCCCAGGTGTCGAATTGTTCCAGTGATCCGCGGCAATATACGTCGAGGAACCTGGCATCCGCTTCCGCATTAAGTTTCATGTCGGCCGCCGTGCGCTCGCCACGAACGATCATCTCGGCCCCTTCGTGATGCATGTCCTCGAGCAAGTCGAGATACTGCTGGTGCGACAGCGACTCCTTGTAGTCGCCACCGGACATCTGCCACGCCGTGATCTCCGGTGTCCCCTCGCCCGGTTCCGGGTAATAACGTCTTGGGTTATGGGACATTCCGCCCGAGGCAAGAAAGAGTACCCGCTTGCCTGAGTCTGCGACGAACCTGCCGATGGCTTCGCCGAGCATTCTTGTTCGCCGGAATGGAACAAACGGCTCTGCAATGGCATTGATAAAGACAGGGATGACCGGTTTTGCGTCCAGTCCGCCGAGCATGTTGTTGATCGTCTGGGAAAACGCGTGATCGATGGTCATATCCGTCGACACGGCTGGGTCGAGATCGTTCTCGCGCAGGTTGACAACCATGTTGGCAGCAAGTTCGGCAGGTACATCCAGGTCGCCCGCAAATCCACCAATGTCACCAACGGCCGATGCTTTGAGGCCGATGCAAAAGGCGGGCATGAGTTTCAGAAAAAAACCATTGAAGTGATCAGCCCCGAACGCGATGACGAGATCCGCATCGAATGCCTGGGCGGCACGCTCGCGCTCGGCGTATGCTGCTTGCAGCGCATCCCAGTCCTCCGGCGGCTTTGCATAACAATAGAGCAATGGGCTGTGCGACGCACAAATGAGTGAAGTGTTCATTGATTCTCCGTGTTCTTCCCAGGCCACAGCATACGAATGATTGTATCGTCAGAATGAAACATCAGGTGCTTCAATGCGGCAGCGATGTGCAAAATGATCAGGATTGCCAGCGCGAGGGCGGCCTGGGAGTGCAACGTCCAGGCGAGCGATCTTGTTGACTCCGATTCCGCGAACGGTGCGGGAATCGTCAGCGTATCGAAAAGGACGACTGCGTGGCCGTCTGCCCAGACCATCACGGGCCCTGAAATGAGCATTGCGACTAATAACACCAGCACCACGTAGTGGACTGACATGGCGAGGTAGTGCGTTCTTGTTGCCAGACCCCGGACGCGCGGGTGTCCCGAACGAAAACGCCAGGCGACACGAAATAAAACGACCAGCCACATCGACCCGGCAACCGATACGTGCAACGCGCGTCTCGCGTCGACTTCTGTCGAGTTACCGCCCAGGATGCTTTTACCAATGATCCATATCGCGATGAGGGCGGCTGCGGTCAGCCAGTGCAGCAATATGGATATCCATCCATAGTTTTCGGCATGGTCGATCAGCGTCGATGACTCATTGGTCTGTGCGGATTCACGCAACGTCCGGGCGCCTTTTGGTCGCAAGCTGGCGGTCATTTCATCATAGCGCTGCGGGCTTTACGACTTCTTGTTGCAACGAGCGAAACCAAACGGGAAGGTCGCATCCGTGGCAGGTAGAATGCGCCCATGAGCGTACATTCAATACTTCGAAGATACCTGCAAACCCCGGGAGTTCTGGCGTTGTTCGTGGGCGTACTCGCATGGTTCGCCGTTGATGCGGTCCTGGCGCACGGTGTCGCCGATCGCGATGCAACGTTCATCGAGCAGAACCCGGGCCGCGCGCTGGTAGCTTTCATGTACCTGGGCGCGAAGCACATGTTCACCGGCTATGACCACTTGCTCTACCTGGCCGGCGTCATTTTCTTTCTCTACAAGACGCGCGATATCGCGCTTTACGTCACCTTGTTTGCCATTGGCCACAGCGTGACATTGCTGGCCGGCGTTCTCGGCGACATTCATGTCAACGTCTACATTATTGACGCCATCATCGGCTTGTCGGTCGTTTACAAAGCTTTCGAGAACCTGGGTGGCTTCCAGAAGTTCCTGGGCAAGCAACCCGACCCGCGGGTGGCCGTTTTCTGTTTCGGTCTCGCACACGGCTTCGGCCTTGCAACCAAACTGCAGGAGCTGACCTTGTCGCAGGAAGGGCTCGTCGCGAACATCATCAGCTTCAATGTGGGTGTCGAGCTCGGCCAGTTGATGGCCCTGGCGATTCTTCTGGTCGTCATCAATGCCTGGCGGTCGACCGGCGGGTTTACACGGCATGCAACGGCATTCAACGTCGCGCTGATGTTCGCTGGATTCCTCCTGGCCGATTACCAGATGGCGGGATACTTCTTCGGCAGCTGATTTCGCGGTCCGTAAAATCGTCGATTACTGAAACGAGCGCATGATTTCTTCCATCGACTCGTAGTAGCCGCGAACCTCCAGCTCGATCTTTACCGGGTTTTCTTCAATGTTCAGCCAGTACCAGCCGTGATTGCCGTCGAACGGGGCAACGAGCGACCCTGACGAGGATGCCGTTTCGGATTCGCGATACCTGATCCAGTAACCCTCCGGGTAGCCCTCGGGACTCAGAGGATCCGCATGAAAGTCGGTATAGACTGTTTCACCCTCGACCAGCTTCCATGAATAGACATAGGCATCGCCCTGGTGCATGACGGCCTTGACCTCGACCTGCTCGAATTCATCCAGTGCGATCACCATGGAGTCTGTTCTGAATTCGGCATCATGAGAGCGGGAGAATGGGTCACCAAGTGTCTCGGGCTCGTAATAGTCGAAGGGCGTGTCCGGCGTGATTACCGGAAACTGACCTTCGACGATTCTTGGCGCGGCGTCGACTTCGGGTGCCTGAGCGCCTGATAAGCGCGTCAGGCCGGCCTTTTCGCCGAATCCGGTAGGGTCGACACCATATTCGGCCGGCAGCACTACCAGGACCGTGACGATTGCAGCGCCCACGAAGGTCCAGAGGGCACCTTTGATCAGCGATTGTCGGCTTGGGCCACCGGAGTCATGAGCCATATCAGGGTCATTCATTTCGTAACAATCCTTGACAAAAGTCTGTCTTGCTTAGAAGTAACATGTTATCTGGCAACATGCAGCTGTGCACGAGGTCCGGGTCTCAATATCCGTGACACTGTTGGCAGCCTGATTTGCCAACACCCATCATACTACAGTCAAGCAAACGGAAATTGGCGACCCTGTGTCGAAGTCGTTATCAATCACTGTGCTCGTTGCCTGTGCTACTGCGCTGGGTGCATCTGTGGCCATGGCCGGTCAGGAAACCGCCATGGATGATAAACGTTTCCGCATCAATCGCATCAGCGAGGCCCCGCAGATTGACGGTCGCATCGATCCGGCCGAGTGGCAGGAGGCCGCGCGCATCAGCGATATGCACGAGATCGAGCCGGTCGAGTTCACGACGCCATCCGAGCGTACGGTCTGGTACTTCGCCTATGACGACAGGGCGTTGTACGTCGCCGGATATGCTTACGACAGTGAACCCGACCAAATTTCGGCGAGCGTTCTGCGCCAGGGTGGCAACCTGTGGCCGGACGATCGCATGTCGCTCATCATTGATCCGTTCAACAACAAGCGCAGCGGCTATTCCTTTACGCTGAATCCCAACGGAGTCCGGGAAGAAGCGATTTACGCGACGCCGACACGGCCTTCCGACGAGTGGGACGGCATCTGGCGCGGTGCCGCACAAATCGTCGACGATGGCTGGACGATGGAGATGGCGATTCCCTTCAACACCATCACCTTCGATCCCGAAAACGAGACCTGGGGTGTCAATGTCTGGCGCCGGATAGTGCGCAAAGCTGAACGTATGGGCTGGGAGTCACGAAGTGGCGCGACGAATCCGACTGTGGCAGGAGAGGTCTACGGACTGACCGGAATGAGCCAGGGCGTTGGCCTGGACATTATTCCTTCCGTCAGTTCTACCTACCTTAACGACCGCGTGGACAGTACGACCGACAGTGACGTCAATCCATCGGTTGATATCAGCTACAAGATTACGCCATCTGTCAATGGACTCCTGACGTTCAATACGGACTTCGCTGCGACGGAAGTGGACGGGCGTCAACTCGACCTTCAGCGTTTCAGCCTGTTTTTTCCCGAAAAGCGTGCATTTTTCCTGACTGATTTCGACATCTTTCAATTCGGCGGCGTAGCCAGTGGCGGTGGATTCGGTAACCGCACGGTTGGGATGCGCTCGGGCACCAATGGGCTTGCCTTTTTCTCGCGCCGCATCGGCCTGAGCAGTGATCGGCAACCGGTCGACATCATCGCCGGCGGCAAGGTCAGTGGCCGAATCGGCGACATCGATTTCGGCACCCTGTACATCCTCCAGGACGAGTATCAAACCAGTAGCGGCGAATTCGTCGATCAATCGGACCTGGTCGTCTCGCGTGTGTCGACCGGCGTGCTCGAAGAGTCTTCGGTCGGCGCGATATTCACTTATGGCGATCCGGGGTCGAATCAAAACAGCACGCTTATCGGTACCGATTTCCTGTACCGCAATACCCGTATCGGTGCCAATCGTTCCGCCGAAGGGCGGTTCTGGCTGCAGAAGTCGGACAATGCCGGAGTCGATGGTGACGACATGGCGTGGAGTGCCACTTTCGGCCTGCCATCACGCATCGGACTGGAGGGTGGTGTCCAGATCCATGAAGTCCAGGAGAACTTTGATCCCGCGCTCGGCTTCGCGAATCGAACCGGCGTCCGGCTTTACGGCGGTGAGTTGGGCTATCGTCGCAATCGCGAAGGCGACGTTTTTGTTCGGGAGGTCAGTCACGGGCTCGAAGTCGCTCGCTGGGAGTACCTGGATACCGGCAATGTCCAGTCCCAGGAGATTTCTTTCGACTACCTGAGCTTGCGTTCCAGTGCCGGAGACTTTTTTCGACTTGATCTCAAGCTACAGAAGGAAGGGCTCCTGCCGGGTGAGCAACCACTGGATCGCATCGGGATCAGCATGCCGGACGGCGAGCATTCGTTCGAGCGCTACGGGCTTTTCTTTCGCACCGCGAGTTTCCGGAAATTCCGCGGCCAGCTTAGAATTGAAGATGGCGGCTATTTCGACGGTGATCGGTTGAGCGTCAACCCGGAGCTCGAGTGGCGGCCTAACGAACACCTGGCATTCAGCCTGGAATACCGCTATTCGAAATACGACTTCCCCGGCGGACAGAAAGCGACGACCCGGCAGATTACCTTTGAAAACGAGATATCGTTCAATTCAAAGATGTCGCTGGTTACGCTGGCCCAATACGACAATCTGTCTGAAGATATCGGCATAAACAGCCGCTTCCGCTACAATCTGTCAGCGGGACAGGATATCTGGTTCGTGCTCAATCACAACATGAACCGGGATGTCCTTATTGACGATCGCTTCCGCAGTACCGAGACGCTGGCCGCCGCAAAGATTCGATATACCTTCCGCTACTGATCGGGGACTGCCGCCGGGAGCCTTATGGCCGTATTGGACAATCGCTTTTCCCGGGAACTCAGTGATAACTGGCGCATACTGACGGTCGCATTTTTCTGCCTGCTGTTCGCGTTCAGCGCGCCAGCCTTCATGATGCCGTTCCTCTATCCAGAGGTTATACGCGAGTTCGGCTGGACGCGGGAACAGGCTGTGGTTCTTGTTTCCTACAAGTACATCACGGGCTCAGTCGTCGCGATTGTCGTCGGTTCATTCATTGATGTGATTGGCGTCAGGCGGGTCCTGATTTTTGTTACCGCACTTAGTGGCCTGGCGATGCTGAGTTTCCTCTGGACGCCCAACCTCCCGGTTTACTATGTCACCGGTATCGCGCTGGGTTTCTCCGGCGCCGGCACGATGGTGTCGATCAAGGTACTGATTTCGAGAACGTTTCATGCATCGCAGGGAACGGCGATGGGTGTGGCCATGCTGGGCACCGGTGTTGGTTCAATCCTCGTACCCATTGCGGCAACCGTGCTAATTGCCACCTGGGGCTGGCGCGCCGGCATTGCGATTCTGAGTGTTGGCGTCTGGCTCATTGCACTGCCACTGATGATCTTCTACCTCACCGAAAGGTCTTTCGCCGGTTCCAGTGAAGATGACGAGCACGCGGCCGCAACGTGCGACTGGCGGATTGGGCGCAGGCTCGCCACACAAAAACGCTTCTGGCTGATTTGCTTCGCTGTTTTTTCCGCGGGTTTTGTCGATCAGTCCCTGGTTCAGCACCAGGTCCTGTATTTCCAGGAAGACCTCGGTATCGATCGGATTTACGTCGCTGCAATCGTCAGTGGCATTGGCGTCATTGCGATCATTACAAGGCCGCTGGTTGGCGGGCTGTTCGACGGTCTGTCGAACAAGGGTGTCTCCTTGAGTTACGTCGTTCTCGCCTTGTCCTGCCTGCTGGCGCTCGGCGTGCTGAATCCCTACCTGCTTGCCATGTTTGTCGTTTTTCGGGCGGTCGGGCACTCGGCCGTTCTGTTGGACACCCTGGTTTTGGCGAAGCACTCCTTCGGCCTGAAGAATATCGGCATCCTGCTAGGCATCTTTACTGCTGCGGTCAATCTCGGATTCGCAACAGGCCCGCCTGTTGTCGCGAGGATATATGCCCTGACGGGATCGTATGTATTGCCATTCGCCGTATGCGCCGTGCTGGGTGTCGTGGCTGCACTGACCTTGTTACCACTGTGGCCAGTTTACTGGATCCGGCAGCGGGAGACAGCGTCACAAGGCCTTCCCACCAGCTGAGCTTACCGCCCGGATTACCGTTATCGCGCCGGGTTAGCTAGTATCGCTGCAACAACAATAAACTCCGGGGATTTCCGATGAATAAACTCCTGTCCCGTATCGGGCCGGGCCTGATGCTTGCGGCGACTGCGGTAGGCGTATCGCATCTCGTGTATTCGACGCAAGCAGGTGGCAACTACGGTTTTTCCCTGGTCTGGGTCATCGTCCTGATCGTCTTGCTGAAGTATCCGGCGTTTCACTTCGCCGTTGACTACGCCAGCGCGACAGGACGAAGTCTTGTCACCGGTTATGCCAAAATCAGCCGGCTTGCGCTGATCTGGCTGGCTGTTGGCTTCTTCGTGGACATGTTCATTGCAACCGGGGCGGTTGCGCTCGTCACCGCAGGGCTGGTCATCAGCGTTTTCGACTTGCCATTCACGGGTCCACAGGTTGCTGTCGCCCTGATGGTCATTTCGGCATTGATTCTGATGAACGGCCAGTACGCCAAAGCTGAGCGTATTATCAAAATACTGGTACTCCTGTTCTCGATTCTTGCGTTACTGACAACCTTCCTTGCGTTGCCGTTACTGGGCAGTGACGACAGGGGAGTGCTTGCCGAGCTTACGCCGGACCGTTCGTTTGCGCTGTTCGTCATCGCGATGGCCGGCTGGATGCCGATGCCGAGCAATGGCGCGATCCTTTTTTCGAAGTGGATTTGTGAAAAGCGGCAGCTTGCCGGAGAGGCCTTCGATCACAAAGGCGCAATGTTCGATTTCAGGGTCGGTTACGGGCTGTCGCTGCTGCTGGCACTCTGTTTCGTCATCATGGGTACCGCGGTGCTGTTCGAAACCGGCCGCGATGTGCCAACGTCAGCTGGCGGTTTCGCTACCGAGTTGTTCGGCATCTTTACATCAGTCGTCGGGGAATGGGTCTATCCGGTGATCGCCGCCGCCGGCATTGCGGTCATCTGGTCAACACAAGTGGCCCTGATGGATGCCCTCCCGAGGGTGACGAGCAGGCTCTATTGCATCATCCGTGGCAATCCGGACGCAGAAGTTACGCACTACGGGCGATTTTCATTGCTGCAGGTCCTGGGCGTCACGCTCATGCTGCTGTTCCTGATGAAGGGCTTTACCTCGTTTATTTACTTTGCGACCAGCATGGGCTTTGTGGCCAGTCCTGCCATCGCCTATTACAATTACCGGGCGATTACATCCGACGAAGTTCCGGTGGAATTTCGTCCCAACAAGGTACTGGTGTTCTGGAACTGGGCTGGTATCTTGTGCCTGTCCGCATTCGCGGGCGCATTTCTCTGGACAAGCCTGGGATAGAACATTGACTGAACAAATGACCGGTGGCGAGGCGATGGTTCGCGCCGCCGCCGCCAACGGTACCGACACGATCTTCGGCCTGCCCGGTGCGCAGATTTACCCCCTGTTCGACGCGATCTACCGCGACCCGAATATCAAGGACGTCATCAGTCGCCACGAGCAGGGCGCCGGATATATGGCACTCGGCTATGCCCAGGCGACGGGCAAGACCGGGGTATTCTCGGTGGTCCCCGGGCCGGGCCTGTTGAATGCGGGCGCAGCGCTCTGTACGGCGGATGGTGTCAACGTACCGGTTGTCTGCCTGACGGGTCAGGTCATGTCGGAATTCCTGGGCAAGGGCCGCGGTCACCTGCACGAGCTGCGGGATCAGCAGGGCTATCTGCGATCGATTATCAAGCACGTCGACCACATCGCCGACCCGACGAACACGTCGGCGCAGGTCAATGAGGCGTTTCGCCAGGCAAGGTCCGGCCGTCCGGGGCCTGCTTCGGTCGAAATGTGCTGGGACACGATGGCGAAGACATTCGATGTCGATATCGAACCCGGCATCGGCGAGATCGAGACACCCGAGGTGAATCTCGATGCCGTGAAGGATGCTGCCAGGCTGGTCGCAGGTGCCAAAAATATCTTGATCATGGTGGGCGGCGGCGCGAGACACGCCAGTGCCGAAGTCCGCGAACTGGCCGAAATGCTCGGTGCGGCAGTGACGTCTTTTCGCGGCGGCCGTGGTGTCGTTGCGGAAGATCATCCTTGCGGCACATCGTCGGCGGCCGGTCGCCTGCTATGGGAGGATACGGATCTCCTGATCGGCATTGGCTCCCGGCTCGAGTTGCAGTACATGCGCTGGGGTCCCTGGGATCATTACGTCGACAGCCCGCCGGAGGGAGGCGCCAAGGTCATTCGCATCGATATCGATCCGGACGAAATGACCCGTCTCAAGCCGCACGCAGGCGTAGTTGCCGACGCTCGGGACGGTACGCGTGCGTTGATCGATGAGATCGGCAAGACGGGCCACAATGCCGGCGACAGGGAGCGCATTGCCGAGGCTAAAGCGACGGCGCACAAGAATATTCGCGAAATCCAGCCCCAGATGGACTATCTCGACATGATGCGCGACGTGATGCCGCGCGATGCGTTTTTCGTTGAGGAACTTTGCCAGGTGGGTTTCGCTTCCAATTTCGGCTTCGAAATCTACGAGCCCCGTACCTATGTGACCACCGGCTACCAGGGGTCCCTGGGTTATGGATTTCCGACCGCGCTCGGCGTCAAGGTTGGCATGCCGGACCGTGCCGTCGTGTCCATTATCGGCGACGGTGGCTTCCTGTTCGGCATGCCGGAACTGGCCAGCGCAGTGCAACAGAACATTGGCGTCGTGACGGTCGTTTTCAACAACAGTTCCTACGGCAATGTTCGCCGCGACCAGCAACGCCTCTATGACGGCAATATTATCGGTTCGGATCTCGATAATCCGGACATGGTGAAGCTGGCTGAATCCTTTGGTGCAGACGCCTATCGGGCCGATTCGCCGGACAGTCTGCGGCCATTGCTCGAGAAGGCCATTGATAACGACCGTCCCGCGGTCATCGACGTCACGATCGAGCGCGGCAGCGAAACGAGTCCCTGGAAGTACATCGTCGGCTGATCCCGGGCTGTCCTGCGAGTTTCGCATAGCGATAATCGATCTGCCGGCGCTCGGCAGGCCGCTGGTCTGCGCGCTAAAATAGGGGCCGATGGAGGGCTAGTCATGAATCGAATTACTCTACGCGTATTATCCATTGCCACCGCAGGATTGCTGGCATTAAGTGGCGCCGCCGTGGCGCATCATTCCGCCGTTGCCTTTGACAAGGAGCGCACCGTTGAAGTGACGGGGGAGGTTACGCGTTTCGTATGGCGTAACCCGCACATGGCGATCAACATGGAAGTCACCAACGACAGCGGCGAGACGGAGCTGTGGAAGATCGAGGGTCCCGGTACGACGGTATTGAGCCGGCAAGGATTCAACCGGTCGTCGATCAACAATGGTGATCGCATCACGGTGGTCGTAAACCCGATGAAGACATCGCAACCTGGCGGCTTGCTCGCTGCGATCACGCTCGCGGACGGCACCCGGCATGCGACCAGCGAGGACTATGCGGAGACACCAAGCCCTGCGGCACAGGTGAGGCGCACGATCCCGTCACTGCTCGACTACGTACCGCCGCCGGACGGTGAGACCTGGCAGGAACGCGAGCGCAAGACGCGCCCGGCGCAGCTGCCCATGATTGGTAATGATCCACGTCAAACGGGCCCGGGTGCACTGGATCCGGATCATCTCGCGCAGGACTGGCCGGAACCGGCTTTTGACCTGACCGGCAACTGGGCGTTTCGTGGCGAACAGGACTGGGGCCAGAACTACGGTGTGTACGAATTCAAGCCGCATCCGACCTGGACCGCGAAAGGTCAGCAGATCTATGACGAGTACCAGGAGTATGCCAAGGCTGGGCGCCGCTTCAGCGAACCGACTGCCGAGTGTTTCCCGGCCGGTATGCCACGCCTGATGACCCGTTACGGATCACTAATGATGTTGCAGTACCCGACAGCGATCTTCATGGTCTCTCGACTCAATAACGAGTACCGTGCTATCTGGCTGGACGGTCGCACACGCGAACCGGAAGCCAGCCGCGACTACAACTGGAACGGCGAGTCCATCGGGTACTGGGAAGGTGACTCACTGGTCGTCGAGACAACCGGGTTCACCGATGAAAATCACCTGATTCAGCAAGGTGTATTCACCGGCGACCAGCTGAAGGTTATTGAACGCATCCAGGTGATCAACGACGGCAATACGATGGTCACCGAGTACATCATGACCGACCCGGAACACTGGGAAGGCGAGTGGCGCCATATCAAGTTCCGCGATCGCATGCTGCGTGCTGACGTCAGGGAAGCGAACTGCCTGCCTGCGGATAACGACCTTCTGCCAGGAATGTAAACTCGACACCGGGAGCGTAATGATGAAAAAAGGAACCCTGCTGAGCTTTGTCGCGACTTTCCTGGCCATCGCTGTGCTGCCGGCCAATGCGCATCACTCACACGCCAGCCTGAACAGGGACGACGTCAGGCTCTACCAGGGCAGGGTTGCGAAGTACAGCTGGACGATGCCACATGTGTTCCTGCAAATCGATGCGCCGGATGCTGATGGCAATATCGTCCAGTACACGGTTGAGCTGCAACATCCGCCGGCTATGGCGCGCCTGGGTTGGGCCAGGGATACCTGGAAGGCGGGTGACCGCATTACGTGGGAAGGTCCGCACGACAAGGATCTCGATCGCCATTACACCGGCATGAGCTGGGCGGAGAAGGGCGACGGTTCACGTCTCAGCACGGATCGGCGTTCTGCTGCCGTGATCGAGAACAACGCGGTACCCTCCACCGATTTCACCGGTCTGTGGAAACGATCCGATGAAGGCGGCTTCAATCCGCACTACAAGCCGCCCAAAGGCTGGCCACTCTCGGCCAGGGGGCAGGAAATCGTCGATAATTTTCACGAGGACCAGAACCCGATGGTAACTTGTGGCAATCCCGGCCCGCCGAAGATGATGATCGTGCCTTACCCGATGGTTTTGACGCGCCCGGACGAGAACACGGTTGTCATCGAACGTGAACTCATGAAGGACAAGCGTTACGTCTACCTCAACGGCACCGGCCCGGAGATGGGCGCGCCCTCCCGGCTCGGCTATTCAACGGGGACGTTTGAAGGCAATTCGCTGATCGTTGAGACGACTCACTTCATTGACGACCCGTGGGGCTCCCACACGGGCGTGGATTCCAGTTCAGAGAAACACCTTGTCGAGAAGTTCACGATGTCGGATGACGGCCTGTTCCTGCATGCGGATATCACCGTAACGGACCCCGTCTACCTGTCAAAGCCGCACACATTCAAGCATCGCTGGGAAAAACTCGCCGACCGCCCGGTCATCCAGGCGCCTTGCACGATGGAAGCCGCGCGGCTCTACCTGGAAGCGGGATACGGGCAGAACTAGTACATTTCATGTAGAACGAAAAAAGGGGCAGAGCGCGGCTCTGCCCCCTTTGAACCTGTTCGCTGAGGTTGTGTTCCTGTTCCCGCCAGCGTAAATCCGTCACGCCCCGGGTCGAGGCGACCTGACCGCCTGGACCGATTGACGGCAAACTCTCGAGCGGTACGGGCGGGATGGCCGTCCCCGGCAATCGGGTTTGCCACCTTGCCATCGCAATCCAGTGTCGAATGATCTGGCGAAGCGACTGAACAGAGAGCCTAAAACAGGCGGCGGTCAGAATTCGGGCACTTAATCCATAGCTTTACATGCGTCTTTTCGATCGTTCGAAATACATGTCGAGTTTGCCCTCGTTATACATCTGCCGATAAAAAGAATCGGGGTCGCACTCGTAGGGATATATCTCGATACCGGGATCACGTACCCAGTGGCGACGGCGCACCGGTGGTCGCTCGTAGTTTTCGGGATCGTGTAACGTAATGACGCCGTCCAGTCGCTGGCCGTCTTCGCTGAGGGTATAGACCTCATGCATCATCGCGTTTCCTGAAACAGGCTCGCCGCGAAAGTCTCGTACATTGGGCATCATGTTCGTGGTCTCGACCACCAGTGCGTCGCCCTCCCAGCGTCCGAGGGAGAAACCCATGCCGGAGGGTGGATAAAATTCGGGGCGCTCACGCTCTTCCAGGTGAATTCGCCGGACTTCGCTATCGACTTCGTACAGGAAGGTCAGTCGATCTTGCGTGTCGAGCACCTCGAACGGGTAAGCACCCCAGGCGACCATCGCGACGATACCGGGTGAGATGCAACGTACCCCGGGCTGGTCGTAATGCATCACGTAGCCCGCGTGCCACTCCTCAGCAGCGGGGGTCAGGTCCATCGAATATTTGCGAATGTCGACTCCCGGGCCCGGTTTCCAGATGCCGGAAAAGTCGACGGGATCCGGTTCGCTCGAACGTTCCGGAGGATCGTACGGTGCGCCCACCCAGGTGCCTGGCCCGAGCAGCGGTGTCGCGTCCGCGTGGATGGAGTAGCTGCCCGTAATCTGGCCGTCCTCGAGTTTGCCATCCAGTCGCATGATAAATATGAATCCGCGAATATCACGTGAGTCCACATCGACGACGATGCGATCGCCTTCGATCGTCACGGGCGCCGGACCACCCTCGACCCAGGCCTTCCATTCGTCGCCATGGCGTTCGACTTCGAGTACACCCATCAGGGGCGCACGGTCGGTCGTGATATCGATGAACCAGTCACCTTCGAACGCGGGGTTCGCGAGCGCCTGATGACCCAGCAATGACAGTAACGCTGTCAGCGTTAGCGCGCGCATGGATCAGTAGTCCTCGCTGAGCTTCGTGCCGTCGGCAAGCTCGATCCAGATAATGGAAAGGAGTTTGCGGCCGTCGCGGCCCAGGTGACCATGAACCGTGATGCGGTCGCCTTCCTGGATCGTCCTGGGTGTCCAGCCACGCCGGATCAGGCTGGTAGGGCTTGCACCACGGACATCCCAATTGACGATTTCACCGTCCTCGGTCCGGGCGTCGATGTAGTAACGAACGTGCGGGTTCTTGAACCAGACTTCGGTTACCGTGCCTTCGATAGTATCCGTCTGGTCTTCCAGGAATTCGACCGCAAATGAATGATGCGCCCTCGCCACGAGAGCGGCCGTCATCGCAATTGCCACAATCAGGATTCGGTTAAGCGTCATTTTCTCCCCCTGTGTCCAATAGACAGTTATGTGTTTCAGTTTGTTGCCGGCGACACTGGTGTCGTCGAATAGCGTACGTCGTCGTCGGCCCACCACCAGAATGCCGGCAGTGGCACCTGTTCCGGCCATTGCTGGTCCAGCGTATCGCCGTCATACAGGCGGCCGTCCTTGACGACCCGATCGATTTTATTGGCGTTTCGAATGGTCTCAAGCGGATTGGCATCGAGGATGACCATGTCAGCGAGCTTGCCGGCCTCGATCGACCCCAGGTCTTGCTCGACACCAATAATTCTTGCGCCGTCGATCGTGGCCGCGCGCAGGACTTCGACCGGTGTCATGCCACCCATTTCATACGTCCACATTTCCCAGTGATATCCGAGGCCCTGCAGCTCACCGTGACCACCGACACCGACCAGTCCGCCGGCACGCTGGATTTTAGCGGCCTGCGCGGCGGCGTGCCGGAAATCGTATTCCTGGTCGCGTTGCCAGCCGCCCCGACGCTGGGTCAGTTCGTCCAGCCGGTTATGCGGATAGAAGCGTTGCAACTTTTCATCGTCATGTACTTCCGTACGCGCGAAGAAGTAATTCACGGCGCTATAAGCGTTGTACTGCACCAATAGTGTCGGTGTGTACGCAGTTTTTGTTCGCGCGTAAAGCTCGACAACGTCCTTGAAGAAAGGCGAGTCGGGCAAGGTATGTTCATTGCCATGCATGCCATCAATCGCGTGTGTCAGGTTTAGCTTCTGGTCTGCGCCACCTTCGGTCGTCGGCATCAGGCCCAGTGCCTTGCTGGCCTGTACGATCCATTGTCGCTGTTTACGATTACCGGCGATGTAGGACTTGATGTTCGGGGTGTGATAGTGACCAGCATAGCGGCGCAGGTATGAGTGGGCTGCGTCATAGGACTGGAAGTCCGTGTCGCCAAACACACCGCGCGCCGTCATGAAGGCGCGCTGGCCAATCGACTGACCCGTCTCGACCATGTCCCGATAAGCGAGGTAGTCATTTGACGCGGTCTGCACATCGAGGCCGGCCGTTACACCATAGGCGAGATTGGCGACCAGTGACCAGTTGTGCGGCTCAAGGACATCTCCCGTTCGGAATTCCCAGTGCGCGTGTGTGTCCAGGAAAC
>CAZVWF010000052.1:0-19620 GCA_964630795.1 uncultured Woeseia sp.
CTCGACGAATACTGTAATTACGATGCGACCGGCCTGGCAGAACTCGTCAGCAGGGCTGAGGTTACCGCGAAGGAACTTGCGCAGCTTGCAGCGTCGGCCGTGGATAAGGTCAACCCCGAGCTAAACGCAGTTATTGAAGTGTTTGCCGATCGTGTAGACGACCTCGACGCAAGCACAATCGCTGCCGGTCCGTTCTCCGGTGTGCCGTTCTTCCTGAAAGATCTCGGCCCACGTCTGAAAAACCGCAAACAGGAAGCGGGCTCACGTCTCATGGCAGGCTATGTGGCCGACTATTCGAGTTTTCTGACCGAGCAGATCGAACGTGCCGGACTCAACATCATAGGCAGGACGACCTGTCCTGAATACGGCGTGACCGGTACAACAGAGTCACTGCTGACCGGCGCCACCGGCAATCCGTGGGATAAGGATAAAATCGCCGGCGGTTCGAGTGGTGGTTCTGCCGCGATCACCGCTGCCGGCGTGGTACCCATGTGCCATTCGAATGACGGCGGCGGCTCCACGCGTATTCCCGCGAGCATTTGCGGCAACGCGGGCATGAAGCACTCGCGTGGCCGCATCAGCTACTCGCCTGAAGGTTGTGACCTCTCGTTCCCGTTGTTCTCCGACGGTGTTAACACAAAGAGCGTTCGTGACATGGCCGGTTTCCTCGATGCAGTGATGGGGCCTGCGCCCGGCGAGCCTGTTCCGTGGGCAAAGCCCGAGCGGCCGTATGTTGATGAAGTCGATCGTGATCCGGGCAAGCTGCGGGTTGCGATGTGCAGCGAACAGTGGGGCCCGATTCCCGTTCCGGAGTACATTCGCAATCAGACGCACAAGGTGGCGAAGGTCCTCGAAGGCGCCGGACACTGTGTTGAGGAAGCGACGCCCGCAATCGATTACGGCGCCTACCTGGAAGTGTTCAAACGTATCTGGGTGATCGATATCTCGGCAATGCTGGATTACGAGGCCGGGTTGATGGGACGAGCAGTATCGGCCGATACGGTTGAGCCAATGACCCTGAAGATGTACGAGGCCGGTAAAGGTGCAACCGCGGCAGAGCGACTTGGCATTTCGGGATTCATGTCATATGTCGGTCGCCAGCTGGGCGCGTTTTACGAGAACTACGATGTGCTGCTAACGCCGGTCATGACGGCCGACACACCATCGCTCGGCAGTCCGTTCAACCTGGTACAGGACAACCAGTCGCTCGACGAATGGTTCGAGCATGCACTGCAGTTGATCCCGATCACGCCACTCAATAATTTCACTGGTACGCCGGCAATGTCGTTGCCCTTGTGTGAAGACTCGACGGGCATGCCTCTCGGTGCACACTTCATGGCGCCCATTGGCAGGGAGGATCGGCTGTTCAACCTGGCCGGCCAGCTCGAGAAGATTGCGCCGTGGGCAGACAAGCGCCCGTCAATACACGTTGCTTCAGACTGACAGCCAGCCCGGCATGGAGTCACGGGCAAAGACATCGTCGACCGTCTCGGAGCGACGAATCAATGCAGCCTGGTCATCTTTGACGAGTACCATGCCCGGCCGTGGCAACGCGTTAAAGTTGGCCGCGTTCGGCTCACCGTAGGCACCTGTATTGAGAAAGGCGATGACGTCGCCAGGATTGAGCAACGGTGCCGGCAACCGGTGTGTGAGTATCTCCGCGTTACATGTCTGCCCGACGATGTCGTACAGCGCGGCGTTCTCCGCATCCATCCTGTTGGCGATGAAGTAATCGTAGATTGGCCGTTCGAGGTTGAAGCCGTGTCCGTCCAGGAAGGTCTCGGCGGTATCGATCTCCGCCCAGCGGTAGTCGATGCCGACATCTTCTTCTTTCACGTTGATCACTGATGACAGGTGAATGCCGGTGTCCGCGTGAATGCCGCGACCCGGTTCGAGTTCCAGCCTTATGCCCTCGGCGTCGAACCCATGTTCAATCAGTGACGAGTGCAGGGCGCTGCCGACTGTCGCGGCAAACACTTCGAGCGGCGGGGTCTCGTAATCAATAACAGCAACGTCCGGGTCGTGGTCCAGCGGGCTCGGGAAGCCGCCACCCACGTCGATGCAGTCGGGTGTCCATCCGCCCATTACGTCACTCACTTCGCGGGTCAGTTTCACGCAGGCCCGGACCCAGGCCTCCCAGACTTCAGGGCGTTTACTGTGCCGTCCCATGTGCACGTGGATGCCAACCGGTTCCACGTGGGTGAATTCATTGATGCGCCCGGCCAGTTCGAGCACTTCCCTGGTCGGGATGCCGTACTTGATGATCTGCGTGAGGTAACTCACCTGCATACCGGGCGCAAAATCCGATTCCAGATTCAATGAGCTAATGTCCGGCTTGAGTCGCAGCAGGACCCTGGCTGTCGTACCGAGATCCGCGGCCACCTGCTCGCAGAGGTCCAGCTCCCGGGGACTGTCGAGAATGATGCGTGCGCCGTGCTCCAGTGCTTTGCGGATGACAGGTTCATCCTTGATGGACCCGTTCACGGAAAGATCCTCGCCGGTCATACCAGCCCGGAGGGCGCATTCGAGCTCACCCGGACCGAAGATGTCGCAGCCGGTGTTCTCTTCGGCCAGGACACGGCGGACGGCGATAACCGGATTGGCCTTGAGGGAGGGGTACAAACGAACCGGCCCGGCGCGCCAGTGCTCCTCGAACGTCGTTTGCCAATGCCGCACGTTGTAGCGCAGGTGGTTCTCGGAGACGACATAGAGCGGTGTCCCGAATTGTTCGGCCAGTGCGACGGTGTCACAATCTTCGGTGAACAGCCGATCATCGCGCACACTTAACGGCGTGCGCAGCAGTTCGTCGGTGACCAGGGATTTCTGCATAGGCCGGGAAAATAGCATGTTCAAAGGCATAAAAGGCATTCACCACCTCGCGATCTCCGTACCGAGTCTCGATGAGGCGCGCGCGTTTTACTGCGACGTGCTGGGGTTTGAAGTGGCGGAGGAGTTCGACTTCGGGCCTGATGCGGAAAGCGAGCGTGTGACGCGGGTGAAAGCTGCGGCCGCCGATGTCATGATGCTGCGCGCCGGCAACGTGCACGTCGAAATCTTCGAGTACAGGAACGATGGCGTGAACTCACAGCCAGGCGACCGGCCGGTGTGCGACCACGGCTTCACGCATTTTGCGCTGGAGGTCGATGGCGATATCGACGAGGTTTTTGCTGACCTGGAAGCTGCCGGCGTTGAATGGCATTCGCCATTGGTCGGCACACTCGATGAAGAGGGTTACCGTGTTACCTACGGCCGGGATCCATTCGGCAACGTGATCGAAATCCAGAAGCTATCGACCAGGAACCCGGGGCACATCAACTATCTTCCGCACTGGAAGCCCTGACGCCGCTTAGCACCTGTCCCAGCACAATGAAGATGAGCAATGCGGCGATCGCAGTCGCACCACCTTGCCAGGTGACCGCCGCCAGGCCCCAGCGACCAATGACGACGCCCGCGAGGGTCGTGCCGAAGGTGAGGCCGACCGCCTGCGCTGTCGACATCAGGACGACTAACTGACCACGCGTGTCGGCAAGCGCAGCCATCGAGAAGAGATAGGGAAGGGCGAAGTTCCAGGTGCCGTTGTATATGGAAACGGCGATAACGAGGCCGTTCAGATCTTCGAACCCGGCCAGCATCCAGACGGCAACGACCTGGCCCAGCATCGCCAGGATGAAAGGGATCACCCGGCCGAAGCGATCGGCAACGGCCGCGGCAAAGAACGCGCCCAGTAATCCCACCGCCATGCCGATGGCGAGTGCCTTGCCAATTGAATCCGCATCGATGCCTGCGTCGGCCCCCATGCGCTCCATGAACGCCCAGACGCCACCGAGCCCGAGATACCAGACGCACTGGCACGCGAGCGCAAACCAGATCGGCCAGCGAGCAGATGTTGCCGTCTCATTGACGTCCGGTCCGGCTTTTTTGCCGCTAACGGGCAGGTTTTTCAGGAGCGGCAGAATCAGGACTGCGATTGCAGCCAGTGGCAGGAAGACCGCCGGTGTGCCCAGTTCGCCGATGTATGCGGGAAGGATGATGAAGCCGGCAATTGCAGCGGACACCTGTGCGACGATGGCGATGGAGTAGTTGCGTTCCGTTTGCCGGGTGTTGCTCAGTGCCGCGATGGCCAGGGCATAGCTCGTGCCGATCCCCAAAAAACCGGTCAGGAAACGAATGGCGGCGAGCGTTTCGAAGTGGGTGACGATTGCTGACAGGATATTGCCGGCGGCCAGTGCCAGCAAAGCTGCCAACGCTACTCGTTGCCAGTGCCAGCGACGAATCCAGAAAGTTGCCGCGATACCGGCGAGGGCGCTGCCCGCCACTTCGAGACCGGCGATAAGCCCAAGCTGCTCGGCGGAGAAACCCAGGTGGTCCGCGAGTGCGCCGAGGTACATCGGCTGAATGTTGAACCCGGCCACGGCCACCGCGCCCAGCAGGACCATGGCGGCAACAGACGCCGGTCGATCAGTGTCCACTCGCTGGTTAATTCGTACATGCTCCCTGCACGGCGTCAGGCGCCAATGATGCGCAGGTCGTCGCAGATAGTGCAAGGCGACAAGTACGAGGGACGCGAGCCCCGGGCGAGATCATTAAAGGCGTGAAATCACGCTAGTGGATGAAGACGATCTGCCGGCCGTTAACAGGGTCGTTCCAAAGCGCGGGTTCCGAAACCAGGCCCACTTAAGGCGCCCAGTCGCGGGGCAAGGCAGTCGCGTCCGAGAAATTGGCGTCGCGTCGAAGCGAGTAATTGATCCCGGAGTCGTCATCGAGCTCCATCGCGTATCGCCTGCCGGCATACACAGCCGACGCAATCGGCGCCGGCGCCTCGCAATCGCCAATGCGACGAACGCTTTTCGTATCGCCCGCATTTCCTGCTTCCAATTCGTCCTGCAAGGCGTAATAGAGTTCGTCATTGGGCAATCGCGCCGTGACCATCAAAAGAGCATCGGCTTCCAGTGTCGATTCGCGCTCCGTGTACTCGCAGCGCAGCCCGACCTGTTTACCGTCAAAGGATTCGATATTCTGCGAGAACAGCATTGTCACACCGGCCTCGAGCATCGAGCGCTGCGTTGCTCGCTGCTCGGTGGTGTAGATGCCGAACGAGCACGCCATGTTGTCCGTGCACACAAAGGTGATATCGCAGCCGGCTCTTTGCAGCATTTCAGCAAGCACCGGGCCCATGTAGTAGTAATCGTCATCAAAGACAACGACCCGGCCTTCCGGCAGCCGTCCGGCCATGATGTCGTCAGGCGTGAAGACCTGCGCTGCGGCGGACAGGTTTTCAATGCCGATCGTATTTGTGCGACCAAAGCCGTCGTTTCGCCAGGTGGCGCCCGTCGCGACAACGATGTGATCCGCCCCCACCGACAATGCATCCCCGGCACTCAATCTGCTATCGACATAAACCTCGACATTGGGCAGTTTCAGGAATTGCTGCTGGCGATAGTCCCGTACACGGGCCCACTCGGCGAGTGTCGGGAGTCGGGATTCCAGCGTCACGCGACCGCCCACTTCGGTGCGCGCCTCGGACAGCATGACGTCGTACCCACGTTTGCCCAGGGCGTGCGCGGCCTCGAGCCCAGCGGGACCTGCGCCGACGACCAGGACCAGGCTGTCTGACGCCTTCGGCCGCACGTACTCGGGATGCCAGCCACGCCGCCATTCTTCACCCATCGTGGGGTTCTGCGTGCAGCGGATGGGTACGCCTAACTGATCACCGGTGTAACACATGTTGCAGCCGATGCACTCGCGGATATCTTCGAGGCGACCTTCCTCGATTTTCTTCGGTAAAAACGGATCGGCGATGGAGGGGCGTGCGGCGCCAACCAGGTCGATGAGGCCGCTTTTGACCTGACTGGCCATCGTGTCAGGCGAGGTGAACCGGCCGACGGACACCACGGGCTTGGTGGTGAGTTCCTTGATGTAGTTCGTGTGCGTCGCAAGCGACCCTTCGTTGATGAATCGAGAGGTGCCCAGTTCGATATCCCAGTCGGTCACAGTGATGTCCCACAGGTCGGGCAACTCCGCTACTTCGGCGAAGAACTCACGCGTCTCATCCGTGACCAGGCAACCGTCTCTCATCCAGCCATCGTCGCTGGCCAGGCGCACGGCGACTGCCATCGTCTCGCCGACGGCTTCCTTCAGTACCTCGATGGTCTCGCGAAGCAGTCGCGCACGGTTCTTGACGCTGCCGCCGTATTCATCGGTCCGGTCGTTCGTGGTGGAAAGCTGGAAGTTATGCAGCAGGTCGTCGTGGTTGGCGTAGGCATAAACAATATCGAAGCCCGCCGCTTTCGCTCGTAACGCCGCATCGCGATACCACTGGCGCAGGTCCCGGAAATCTTTCTTGTCCATCTTTCGAGACTGGAATGGCTGGCGCTTCCAGCTCGGTCGTGAGTTGACGTCGAAGGTCACGTCGCGCGTGTAAAGGTTGGCGGCCGGTGCGCCGCTGTACCAGAGTTCAACGCCGGCCAGTGCATCATGTTCATGGACTTTGTCAGTCATGATGCTGTGCGCGCGCACGTCCTGGTCGTCCCACAGCGAGGCGTAAGGACACAGCAGGTCATCCGAACTGGGATGGATAGAACAGTACTCGGTGTTGACCACACCCCAGCCACCCTCGGCTTTGATGCCACGCATCTCGTTGAGCGAATTCGGCCGCTGCCATCCCATGCCTGTGCAGTGTGGCACCTGGTAGAAGCGGTTCCTGGTCGTTACCGGACCAATCTGAAGAGGTTCAAACAGAATGTCGTAGCGCGCATCGCGGCTCACAAGGGTACTCCCGTGATGATGATCGAACAGTCGATGGCGGTCCCTGGACTCACCGGGTGTTGGCGCCTAATTCAGTCGGAGCCACGCTGCCTTGGTGTTGGTATAGCTCAGCAAACTTTCGAAACATTTGTCTTTCGCGTTGCCGGACTGCTTGTAGCCACCGAAAGGTTGCGTCATGTCACCTTCTTCAAAGCTGTTGACCAGGAAGGTGCCGCACTCAATCTCCCGCACATAGCGCATGGCCTTGCGGTAGTTGTCTGTCCACACGCTGCCCTGCAGTCCGTAGACTGAATTGTTGGCGACTGCGATCGCTTCATCGTCATCGGCAACCTTGATGACTGCGACAACCGGGCCGAAAGCCTCGAACTGGGCGATCGTGTCGTTGTCATTGACGTCCGTGATCAGTGTCGGCACGACGTATGCACCTTTCTCCAGGTTTCCACCCGCCGCGACACCGCCAAACACGACAGTGCCACCCTCGGATTCAGCCGTCTTCACCATGTCGAGGACGCGGGCCTGGGCACCGTGATCAACCAGCGGGCCGAGGTTAACGGCCGGGTCGAGCGGATCGCCACAGGTGTAGGCATCTTTGCCCATCTCTATGAACTTCCGGACAAATACATCGTAAATCTTTTCGTGGACGATGAGACGCGAGCCAGCGGAACAGACCTGGCCCATGTTGAAGAAGATGCCGTTGATCGCTGTCTCAACGGCACGGTCAAGTAGTTCGCCTTCGAGGTCTTCACAGAAAATCTGCGGGCCCTTGCCGCCGCACTCGAGCGAGACCTTCTTCATGTTGGACTCACCGGAGTACACGTGCATCAGCTTGCCGACTTCCGTCGAACCCGTGAAGCTGATCTTGGAGACGTCCATATGACGCGCAAGCGGCTGGCCGGCTTCCTCGCCCATGCCGTTGATTACCTGCAATGCCCCTGCCGGGCCGCCGGCCTCAACAAACAATTCCGCGGCGCGATAGCTGCTCAATGGCGACTGTTCTGCCGGCTTCAGGATGGTCGAGTTGCCGGCTGCCAGCGACGGTGCGATTTTCCACAGCGCCATCAGCAACGGATAGTTCCACGGCGAGATACAGCCCACGACGCCGATCGGTTCTCGCAGGGCGGTACTCATTACGTCGTATTCCGTCGCCGTGATCGAACCCGTTATCTTGTCGATACCCTCGGCAAAGTACTGAATGGTTTCGATACACATCGGCATGTCGACGCCGACCATGTCCGAGATCGGTTTGCCCATGTCGAGTGTATCCATCAGGGCGAGTTCGGCGCCGTTTTCGCCGATCAGCTCCGCCCACCGGTACATCACCGCCATGCGCTCGCGCGGCGCCTTGCGGGACCATTCGCCTGACTTGAAGGATTCTTTTGCGATGGCCACGGCCTTGTCGACATCAGCGCTGGTGCCTGCCGCGCAGACATTGATCACGCTGCCATCAACCGGGTTGATGTTCTCGAACGTACCGCCCTCGATGGCGTCGACAAATTCACCGCCGATGAAAAGCCGGGTCTCGGCAGATTCTTTCAATGCGGCGGCGCGTTCTTTCCAGTCTTCGTGGCCAAGCTTGGCGGCGTCTTCCAAATTCATCTCTGATCTCCATCCGGGCAGTTCGAAATCATACCCGGAAGCGCCTGTAGCCGCTTCCGGGGTTTCACGGGAGCGGTATTCTCGCGGCCGACCCTGGCCGGGGCAAGTGCCGGCGTTTTCAGCAGGCGAAACCCAGCCCCAGGGCGTCCAGCAACCTGAGCCACAGGCCGCGCTTGCCGCCGTTCCGGTCCGCGCGGCCGAGCTCACGCGCAGTGAACCTGACGGCCAGCCAGCGGATTGGTTCCGGTGGCCATGGCAAGGCCCTGCTGGTCACCAATTCCAGATTGAGGATGCCGGAAGGCTCGTATCCGAGCAGTTCGATGCCTATGCGCGCGCCGAAACGCGAAGCGCTGACGCCATGGCCGGTATAGCCGACCGCCCAGGCCAGGCGACCGTTGTACTTGACGCCCGGCACCACGCAAAAGCGCGTTGAGGTTGCGATGATGCCGCCCCAGCGGTGCGTGAATTTCACCTCGCCTTCCAGCTGCGGGAAGAATTCGAAGAACTCGGTGGCCAACTGCTCGTAGCGGGCTTGCGCATCCATCAGGCGGCTGTCGATACCCCGGTTGAAGTAGTAACGCACGGCACCACCGCCACCCCAGGTAATTCGATTGTCCCGGGTCAGGCGGAAGTAATGGAACATGTTGACCTCGTCACCCAGCGCGTGCCGCGCGCCAGGCTTGCCCCAGCCAATCTTGTCCAGTTGCGCGTCCGTTAATGGTTCGGTGGCGATTTGATAATCCCAGACAGGGATCACCGAGTTGCGAATCCTGCCGATTACGCTGGTGAAGGCATTGGTGGCGAGTAACACCTTGTCGCTTCGGATGACACCACCGTCGCACACGGTCTTCATGCCGGTCTGGCCGGCAGGCTTGACCGATATCATGCGCGTGCCTTCGTACATGCGAATGCCCAGCCGCGTTAACAAGACGTTTTTCAATCCCCAGCAGAGCCGCGCAGGATCGACTACACCACACAGGCCATCCTCATACTTGAGACCGGCGTAAACCATTGGGGAATTGACCTGCGCCTTGATGGTTTTCTCGTCGTACCAGGTCACCCGTTCACCGGCCGCGCTACGCGCCAGGAACTCCTGGTGCATTTCTGCGGCGATCCCGGGGGACAGCGCCAGGCTGGTTGAACCGGTCTCCTCGTAACGTGCGTCAATGCCGTAGCGCTCGAGTGTTTCAAGTAGTTCGGTGATGTTCTGCGTGCCGAGCGCATCGATTTCTGCTGCCTCGCCCGGGAATCGCGCCTCGGTATTGGTTTCGCCATGGGCAATGCTGGAACTCAGGAAGCCACCGTTGCGTCCGGACGCGCCGTCGCCGACGAAGGTCTGCTCGATCAGGATAATGTCGGCGTCCGGCTTGCGCTCTTTGGCCTGCAAGGCCGCCCACAGGCCGGTAAAGCCGCCGCCCACGATGAGCAATTCGCACTGCTCGTCGTTCCTTAATGGCGGCTCCGGTTCCGGCATGATGTCCGGGTCATGCCAGAGAGGCTTTAGTTGTGCACCTTGCAGCGCGTCGGAATGTTTGAACACAGTAACTCTGCTCTAGCCGGATTTAATGACAGCAAAATACAGGCGCACGCCGCTTGTCGTTGCGCGACACACTGTGCCTTCCGGGAGGAAAAACGCATCGCCCGTTTTGAATGCGTGTTCGACACCCCCGGCATCGACCAGGGTGATCGAGCCCTCTATCACGTACGCAAACTGGTGACAGGGAAACGGTCGCTCTGCGGACTCGAACGCGCCGGCGGCCCAGGTGCCTGCGAAAAATCGACCGACAGTGTCCTCGTAACAAAGATTTTGCATCGGTTTCGCGCCGGACGTGATGGTAAACGGCGTACCGTCAGCGACTTCGGCCAGGTCGGCATCCGCCTGGGGAATGACAATGCCCTCAATAGACGGCGCCGCCGGCATACCTTCTCCCGGGTGCTCGGAGATGACATAGAATTTCCTGAGATATCCCGGCTGGTGCCACTGGCAGTCATAACCCCTGGGGATGACAAACGACTGGCCTGCCTTGACCGTATCGAGCGCGCCGGTCTTGTTGTTTTTAATCTGGCACTCGCCCTCGATCAGCCACATGAATTCATCGCAGGCATAGGCGCCACCGGCCTCGACCATGGCCTCGGTGTCCCACAGGCCGATGTACAGGCCGATGTCGTCGTCCTCCCAGTAAGAATGCGAGTGCTGGACGGGAGTCCGGGAGCTGAAGTCCCCGGCATCCAGTTCATCGGGAGTATTGCCGAAACCCTCGGCATGGGGACTCAGGCGAACTATGGCTTTGTTATCGGTATTCATAAGGTCAGGCAATGAGGGGGCTTCGACGCTGACGTCCTGGCTGGCCACCGCTTCTTGACGGCACAAGGATACTGAACCCGTTCCTCGTCTCCTGCAAGGTCCACTCAGGGCCGCACTTCATCGACTGCGATATCCTTTAAATAAGGAATGGCCTCATATCCACCGCAGCAAGCATCGCGGACCGACACCTTTTTATGTACGCTCCGTTGCCGGACAGGGAGGGAACCATTGCGGCAGGTCTTACTCACTACAGTAATCAGCCTCGTGCTGGTCGCCGGGGCGGCGTCCGGGCAGGTGTCCGGCCCGCCTGACAAGCGCGTCACGGCGATCCGGACTGACGAACGGCCGAAACTGGATGGCCGACTCGACGAACCGCTCTGGCGCAGGGCTGCGGTGGTCGACGAATTACACGAGGTCAGCCCCAACGAATTCGATTCGCCGTCGGAAGAGACGCGGTTTTACGTCATCTATGGCCGGGACGCGCTCTATATCGGCGCGGAACTCAACGACAGCGAACCGGACCAAATTGTCGCAAAGGTGATGAGGCAGGGCGACTACTCCGAAGGCGAGGATGGCCTGAATATCATCCTGGACACGTTCAACAATGGCCGCAGCGGCTACGTCTTCCAGTTGACGCCCAATGGCATTCGCGGGGATGGCCTGTTTCGCAATGTCACCGACATCAACTGGGATTGGGACGCCATCTGGGAGGGGGCGACACATATTCATGACAAGGGCTGGACGGCGGAGATTGCCATCCCGTTCAAAACGCTTTCGTTCAATCCACAGAACGACACCTGGGGCATCAACTTTTCGCGAACCATCGGGCGAAGAAAAGAGGAAATTGGCTGGGTGTCGTACAACCGCAGCCAGAACCCGGCCAACTCGGGCCAACTGGTGGGACTGTCCGGCATGGAACAGGGTCTCGGTCTCGATGTGGTCGTCGGTGGCAAGGCTTCTCGTCTCACCGAGTTCAATACGACGGACCCGGATCTCTCGACGAACGAGTTTGAACCGACGCTCGATCTTTTCTACAAGCCGAGCCCGTCGCTGACTGCAGCTTTGACGGTAAACACGGATTTTTCCGGTACGACGGCCGACTCGCGGCGCCTGAACCTGACACGTTTCTCCCTGTTCTTCCCGGAACAGCGCAAGTTCTTTCTCCAGGACAACGACATCTTCGAGTTCGGCCGCATCGGCGGCCCTCGTGAGAGCGGGGCGGTTTCGCAAGCCTTCAAGGAGTCGGGCCGGCCGTTTTTCTCCCGACGGGTCGGTCTCTCCGCAGACGGTCGCGTGATTGATATTGACGGCGGACTGAAGGTTACCGGTCGTGTTGGTGGCTGGGAGTACGGTGTACTGAACATCGCACAAAGCGAGTACGAGAACCTCGACTCGTCCAACCTGTTTGTCGGGCGGGTCTCGAAAAACGTATTTTCAGAATCATCGCTCGGCGCGATCTTCACCAGCGGGAATCCCACCGGCAACGAGGACAACTCGCTTATTGGCATGGATTTTCGCTACCTGAACACCCGGCTCGCCAACGGCAAGACGCTGGCCGGTTCCCTCTGGTACCAGCAAACGCGCACGGACGGCCTCGATGGTGACGACACGGCGGCGGGGTTCAGTCTGAGCGCGCCGAATACCGAGGGTTGGTGGGGTGAGGTCAATTACCGCCGCATCGAGGACAACTTCAATCCGGCCCTGGGCTTCGTCAGCCAGTCCGGGGTTGGCAGCTGGTTCGCCAAGGGCGGCTTCCGCTGGCGCCCGCAGCACAGCAGGTTTCGCGTCATTTCATCAGAAGCCAAGATTCAGCGCGTCGACCGCCTGGACGGCCAGTTCGACCGGCAGATCATATCGGTCGATTTCCTGTCGCTCGAGAATCACAGTGGTGACGACGTTAAATTGTTCGGGACATTCTATCGAGAGGATCTCAGTGAGCCGTTCGAAATAGCCGACGGTGTGATTATCCCGCCCGGCAGTTACGCCTGGAATCGCTATTGCACGCGTGGCGGCACCGGCCAACATCGAGTGCTGCGTGTATCGGGCTATGTGTGCAACGGCGGTTTCTATGACGGCAATGGCACAAGTACAGGGTTGAACGTCACCTGGAGACCGAACAAATACCTGAAGATGGCAACCGGATACACGCTGAACAACATGGAGCTGCCGTATGGCAGCTTCAGGAATACGCTTTATTCATTGCGTGCCGATATCGCTTTCACGGCGACCTGGTCCTGGGAGAACTTCGCCCAGTACGACAATGTATCGGACAGCCTTGCGATCAACAGCATCATGCGCTGGATCCCCGTCGCGGGCCGGGAACTCCTGCTGGTGTTCAACCGGGATTTTGTCGACCCGTACGAAACCCGCAGCTTCGTTTCACGGTCCACGCAACTTACCGCAAAACTCGGTTATACGTTCAGATTCTAGGTGGTAATCATGGTTCGACCCCGATTGCCAACCGATTCCGGTTCGGCCCCTTTTATGCGCTGAAACGCTGGCTCGCCACGCACAAAAGGTGCAACATTGGGCAGCGTTTAGAACAATTCTGAATCCGGGAGTAACGCCGGTGAGAACTGCAAGAGCCGCAATTCCATTTCTTTTGTCGCTACTGGCCATGAGCAATTCGTATGCCCAGGGCGAATTTGAGTTTGGCGTAGAAAAAACGCAAACCAACCTGATGCTGCCGATGCGGGATGGCGTCAGCCTTGCCACAGATATCTATCGACCGACACGGTTCGGGGCACCCGTGGACGAGCAACTCCCGGTTCTTTTGCAACGCACGCCCTATGACAAGAACCGTGACCGGACCGTGCAGTCAGCCGAGTTCTTCGCCAAAAACGGTTACGTCGTCGTTCTGCAGGATCATCGCGGGCGATATGCATCCGAAGGCGAATTCACCAAGTACCTTGGCGAAGGCCAGGATGGCTTCGATACGATCGCGCATCTCAGCGAACTGCCTTTCGGGAACGGTGACGTCGGCATGTGGGGCACGTCTTACGGCGCGCACGTCCAGGCCAACGCCGCCAAGCTCCGGCCGCCGGCGCTCAAAACGATCGTCGTCAACATGGGTGGGATGTCGAACGGCTGGGATCACAAAGTCAGGAACCACGGCGCCTTCGAAATTCAGCAGTTAACCTGGGCCTTCCGACAACTCGCGGCCGAAACCGGTGACCCGGTGGTCAGGAAAATGCTGGACCTCGATTCGGTCAATCACTGGCTGACTGCCATGCCGATCAGGAAAGGTCTCAATCCACTCTCGGTGTCACCGAATTTCGAAGACTATATTCTCGAAATGATGACCCATGGTGACTATGACGACTACTGGAAGCACCTGGATGTTAACTGGGTCGAGTATTACGACCAGACTGCTGACATCCCGATGTTGCTGATTTCCGGCTGGTATGACTCCTATGCCGGAGGCACCGTTCAAAATTACAACGAACTGAGCCGACGCCTGGATTCCGACGTCCACCTGATTATGGGACCGTGGACACACGGAGCGAATACACTGAGTTATGCGGGCGATGTCGAATTCGGTACCGACGCCGCCATCCAGGACTTCCATCACGAGTTTCATCTCCGCTGGTTCGACCGGGTACTGAAGGGCAAGCGCGGTGACCCGATGGCGCCCGTGCAGGCTTTCGTCATGGGAACCGGCGACGGGCACAAGGATGGAAACGGCAGGCTCTATCATGGCGGCGAGTGGCGCGAGGCGAGCGAGTGGCCGTTACCCGATACCGAATTCGTGCCCTGGTACTTTCACGAGGATGGAACGTTAAGCACCGACAAATCGGTCGACGAGAATACCGCCACGACCTATCTGTCCGATCCGGATAATCCCGTGCCGACGATAGGCGGGGCTTTTTCGAGTACCAGCCCGGTTTTCGAGCCAGGCGCCTACGACCAGCGCACCTCGGCCGAAGTATTCGGCGCCGAACCGCCTTACCTGCCGCTGAAGTCCAGAAGCGACGTCGTCGTGTTTCAAACAGCGCCGCTCGAAAACGACGTCAGTGTCATCGGGCCCGTCGTCGTCAATCTTCATGTTTCGTCTTCGGCGCCGGACACCGACTTCACAGCGAAGCTGGTCGATGTGTATCCACCCTCGGCAGATTTCCCGACTGGTTTCGAGATGAATATTACGGACGGCATCATCCGTGCTCGCTACCGGGAGCGCCCTGACCAGCAGGTTCTCATGGAGGCGTTTGAGATCTATGAAATTCAAATAACGCCTTTCCCGACGGCCAACGTCTTCAAGAAAGGCCACCGCATCCGGGTGGATATCTCGAGCAGCAATTTTCCTCGCTTTGATATCAATCCTAATACCGGAGAACCGCTGGGTCGGCATCGTAGCCAGCGAATGGCGGAAAATTCGATCCTGCATTCCGTCGATCGACCGTCACACATCGTGCTGCCGATTGTCCCGGCGAATTAACCGATCCTTTCGTGCTCCCAGGGGGCGGATTACAAACCAGACTGCCGCCTCACCAGCGCCCCAAACTCCCTGGCGGGCAGGTAGCCGTCATACATGTTGGCGTTGTCGAGAAATGCTTGAAATTCCGGGTCCCGAACGACCTGTTCCAGTACCACGCTCCATTTGTCCACGACGGCATCCGGCACGTCCCTGGCCGCCATGATGCCGCGCCAGTAGTCTGGCGCCACGGGGTAGCCGCGTTCCGTCAGGGTCGGCACGTCCTGGAATGGTGGAAAGCGCTCTTCCGATGCCAGAGCCAGGGCACGCAGGTTGCCTGCCTGGTAGTTGGTGATCATTTCGCTGGGATTCGCCAGCGCCACATCGATATGCCCGCCCAGCACGGCGACCACTGGTTCCTTGCCACCGCGATAGGGGATGTAGTTCAACGCGATTTCAGCGGCCGCCTCCAGTTCCTCGACCAGGCTTTCGTCAACCGACTGGGTGCTGTAGCCGCCGATCGTGACCTCGTTAGGGTTGGCCCGGACATGCTCGAATAGTTCGTCGATGGTTTGGAACGGACTGTCCTCGTTAACAACAATGACGAACGGATCACTGACAACGCGGCTGATGTAGCGAAAATCATCGATCGAGAAACGCGCGTTGGCTTCACCGAACCGCAGGGTCATGCTGCGGGTGTTGGTCATGAGCACGTGACCGTCCGGCCTCTGGTTGAGTACATAGCTCATCGCCACCCTGCCCGAGCCGCCCTGTTTGTTGACCACCACAATGGGTTCGCCGAGGTACTTCTCACCCACCTTGGCAATCATGCGCGCCATCAGGTCGTGGCCCGAACCGGCGCTGGACCAGCAGACCAGGGTCACGGGTTTTTCCGGATAGTCGGCCAGCACGGGTGCGGTCATCACCGCGCCGGCGAGGAATGCGATGGCGAGTAACCGTGTCTTGTGATTCATGCTTGTCCCTGCCTTACAGGTTGACACGTAGATGGCCGGCCAACGCCGCGGCATCGTCCATCCCGGTGACCCCTAGGGCCGCATCGATCAGTCCTTCGGTATCGCCGGCTGAGAGCACGCCTTCGCAGCAACTGCGGACCTTCACTTTAAGTTCATCATCCGTCAGCGGATTTTCGGGGCCGCCGCGGTAGCGCTCGTCAGCGTCACCGCTGACCGTCTCACCGCCTTTGAGCTGGATCTCGATACGGGAGCGCATTTTATCAAAGCCCAGTGCCTCGATATCCGGGTCGAAGCGGGTCTCCATCCGTTTTTGCATCGCCTGCATCGGTTCGGACTGGACAAACTCGTCCCGGAATTCGACTTTCCCCGCCTTGCGTGCAAGGGCGACCATCGAAAGCACCGCCTGCAGAGAGAATTTCGCTTCCAGGTGATTCCCGGCAATGGGGTAGCGGATGGGATTCAGGATATTCGAGCCTGCGCTGACCACGACGTGCTCTATGTCATCGGGCTGAATGTCATGCTCGGTGACGAGCTTCAGCATCAGGTCGATGGTCGGGTGGGTGAGCACGCCGCAGGGATAGGGCTTTATGCTCACGCCGGGATCGATGATGGACCAGGGGTCGCCGAAGCCCTGCGCGCTCAGTTTATCCGCGCTGATGCCACCCCCCTGCACGGCAAAGTATCCCCATGGCCCATCAAGGGCGTTCTTGTCGGCCGTATAACCCTGTTCTGCGAGCAGGGCCGCGGTGATGCCATTCTCGGCGGCTCGCCCGACATGCAGTGGCTTGGTCATGGTGCCGAAGTTGCAGCGAATACCGGCTGCGAAACTGGCGGTCAGCCCCAGTCCGTGGCGCAGCTTGTCGCCATCGAGCCCCAGCAGCTTGGCGGCCGCAACGTAGGCACCGAAAGTGCCGACGGTGCCACTGGAATGAAAACCCTGTTTGTAGTGTTGTGAAAACATCCATTCGGAGATCTTGCACTCCACCTCGAAGCCGGTCAGGAAGGCCAGCATGAATGCCTTACCCGTCACCTCTCCGCGCACCTGGGGAACAACCAGGGAGGCAGTGAGTGGGGGGATGGTTGGGTGCGTCAGCAGGCCGTATACGTGGTCGGGGTCGATGCTGACCTGGGAATCGTCCCAGTCATGGGCATGCCCGGCGGTACCCAGCACGCGGGCTGCCATGGCCGCAGGTACCTTTTTGTCGCCGTGCCCCAGGAGCAGGGCATCTTCCCTGCCGCCCTGGCCGGCGGCTGCCTGCGCCAGCAGGACAGTGGTCTCATGGTCGAGGCCTGCCGCCTGCAAACCCATGCCGTCCAGCACGCAGCGGCGTCCGATCGCCAGCGCATCGGATGGAATGTCTTCATAGCGAACTTGTTCGATAAATTCCGCTGCCGCGGCCGTGATCTGCGAGTCGTCGGGCACATCGGCATAACGATTTTTCTGGATTGCCATACGTTATCTACACTCGGTTCGCCTTGCCCGCGCGGCCGGCAGCGGCGCAGGTCTTTGGCATGATTACCTGGTTTTTGTTTCTGGCCCCGGTCGGGACAACCTGTTCAGCAGATACGGACTCAGTAAAGAGAGTGCCGCCATTAACAGCAACATGGCGCTAATGGGCTGCGTCACGAATATCGCGTAGTCACCGCCGGATACGATGAGCGCACGCCGGAGGTTTTCCTCGAGTATGCCGCCCAGTACCAGTGCCAGAATAATAGGCGTGACCGGGAAGTCCAGTTTTTTGAGCGTGTAACCGAGCAACCCAAACCCGAACATCACCCACACGTCGACGATGCTGTTGTTGTAACCATATGCGCCCACCACCGATACGACGCCGATGACCGAGAGTAACAGCGGGCGGGGGGCCGATATCACCTTGATCCACAGGGGAACGCCGATCAGCCCGAAGAAAAGTTGTGCCACGCAGGCCACCAGCAGCCCGGCGAATATGCCGTACACGATCTCGCCATTGGTCTGGAAGAGCAGGGGGCCCGGCTGGACGTTATGCAGCATCAGTGCCCCGAGCAGGACGGCGGCCGTAGCCGAGCCGGGTATGCCGAGCGTCAGCAGTGGCACCAGCGAGCCGCCGACCACGGCATTGTTACCCGCTTCGGGAGCGGCCACACCTTCCAGGCAGCCGGTGCCGAAGCGGTCCTTGTTTTGGGAGAAACGCCGTACCTCGTTGTAGCAGATAAACGAGGCAATCGTGGCACCGGCCCCGGGCAGGACGCCGATGACAGCGCCCAGCAGCGACGAATGCAGGTAAACCTTCCACAGTCGTAAGAGCTCCCGCAGCCGCGGCATGGCGAAGGACAGTGATACCCGGTTCGAGCGGCGCAGTTCGTCCTCGGCGCCGGAGAAGACGGAACTCATGGCAAACAAGCCAATCAGCGCAGGGATGATGCTGATGCCGTCCATGAGCTTGGGGATGCCAAAGGTAAACCTGTCCTCGCCGGTAAATCCGTCCAGTCCTATCGTTGTCAGGAACAGGCCGAGGAATAAAATCAAGAAACCCTTGAGCAGGTTCTTGCCGGACAGGCTGGCGATGATGGTCAATCCGAAGACGGCGAGCGAGAAGTATTCCGGCGCGCCGAACGACAGGGCGACGCGAGCCAGCGGTTCGGAAAAGGCAAACAGTGCCATGACGCCGACCATGCCGCCGATACTCGAGGCCACCACCGAGGTGGTCAGTGCCAGGCCAGGCTTGCCCTGTTTGGTCAGTTCATAGCCATCCAGCATGGTGGCCGCGGCTGCCGGGGTGCCGGGTGTACCGATGGCAATCGCGGTAATTGAGCCGCCGTATTCCCCGGCCATGTAGACAGAGACCAGCAGGAGCACCGCGACCACCGGGTCCATGCCGAAGGTAAAAGGCACCATCAGCGCGACCGCCGTGGAGGCACTCAGTCCCGGCAGGACGCCACACAAAATACCGATCAGTACGCCGGCAAAGATGGCCGCCACAACGGGCAGGTGGGCGATGGCAGAAAATCCGAGTGCCAGGTTATCCAGCAAGTTCTAGTCTCCGAGCAGGCCGGCGGGCAGGGGAATATTGAGCACAAGGACGAACACGGCGTAGAGACCTGCGGTTACCAGGATCGCACTGGCCGCGGTCGCTACGTGATGTCGATACCCGATCACCCGTGGAACAAGAAACAGGAACACCGGTGTGAGCACGAAAAATCCGACCCGTTCAATCAGGAAGATATAACCCGCCGCCAGCAGGATCACCGCGAGGCCTTTCCCGGAGATGATGGTGGTTTGCCGCTCGCCGGGCACGGGCCGGATGATCAGCACGCAGGATAAGGCAATGATGCTTGCCAGGATCAGTCGCGGATAGGTAGAGGCCGCCAGCGCGCCGGGGGAATAGGGTTCCTCCATGCCGCCGATCAGGGCAAAGAAGATAGAGGCCAGGACGATCAGGACCAGTGCAAACACACGGTCGCGATGCTGGAAAAAGCCTGTCATGGTCATGATGTCATCCATTCCCCCGCGGCAGACAGATACACTCCACCGATCACGGACTGTATTATATCCAGCCGTCGGCCCGCGTGAGGACCTGCTCCATGAAAAC
>CAZVWF010000053.1:0-19461 GCA_964630795.1 uncultured Woeseia sp.
AATCTGCACCGGCGAAGTGTGTGTTCGAAGCAGATTGCCACCCGGGAAATAGAACGTGTCGTGCATCGCCCTTGCCGGATGATTTTCCGGGATATTCAGGGCGGTGAAGTTGTGAAAATCATCCTCGATTTCAGGCCCGGTCCGTACACCGAAGCCCGCCTCTCGAAAGATCTTCTCAATTCGACGCGCCGCACGAGACACTGGGTGCCGCCCGCCTCGACCCAGACCTCTGCCAGGCAGCGTAACGTCAATCGCGTCAGCTTTAAGGCTGGCGGCAAGCGCATCGTCCTGCAGCGCATCTCGACGGGCATTGATGCCGTCCTGAAGGGTCTTCTTCGCCTTGTTGATAGCTTGTCCGGCAGCCGGTCTTTCATCCGCAGGAATACTGCCCAACGCCTTCAGGCGAGCCGTCAGCTCGCCCTTTTTACCCAGATACTGGACTCGCACGGCATCGAGCGCGGCCAGATCAGCGGCAGCTGATATTTCCGCTTCAGCCTGTTCGAGAAGCTCGCTCAATGACTGCATCTGGAATTCCTGCCGGCAAGACGCACCAGGGGCGCGCCCTGTCACGGTCAGCTGTTACCCAGGGCGGCTTTGGCTTGCTCGGCGATAGCGCCGAATGCTTCCGGATCGTGAACCGCGATGTCGGCCAGCACTTTTCGGTCGACCTCCATATCGGCGCGATTCATCCCATTGATCAGGCGGCTGTAAGAAAGCCCGTGCAGACGCGCAGCCGCATTAATCCTGGTGATCCAGAGCGCCCGGAACTGGCGCTTGCGCTGCCGACGATCCCGATACGCGTACTGGCCCGCCTTGATGACAGCCTGCTTCGCGGTCTTGAATAATTTACTGCGTGCACCGTAGTAGCCCTTTGCTTTCTTGAGGACTTTCTTATGACGCGATTTGGCGACGACGCCACGTTTTACCCTTGCCATGTCTCAATCCCCTCTATGAATACGGAAGCATGCGCTTGACGCTCTTGACGTCGGCCTCATGCACCTGTTCGGTCAGGCCCAGCTGGCGTTTGCGCTTGGACTTCTTCTTGGTAAGGATGTGATTGAGATGGGATTGCGCTCGCTTGTAGCCGCCCTTCCCCGTTCGGCGGAAGCGCTTGGCTGCGCCCCGATTAGTCTTCATCTTGGACATTACAGTCTCCGTATTTTCTGGCCATGCTACGTACGAACCGTTGGTTCGCCGTCGCAGGCGGGTAGTAGCTTTCGCAGGGGACTAGCCCGCTCAGCCTTTACTCACTTTTTCTTTGGCGCAAGGACCATGACCATCTGCCGACCTTCCAGCTGTGGCATTTGCTCCACCATCGCCAGTTCTTCCAGGTCATCCCTGACCCTGGCCAGGAGCTGTGCGCCCAATTCCTTGTGCGCCATTTCCCGACCTCTGAACCTCAGCGTGACTTTGGTCTTGTCACCGATCTCCAGGAAATCCCGAAGCTTGCGTAACTTGACCTGGTAGTCACCTTCGTCCGTTCCCGGACGAAATTTAATCTCTTTGACATGAACCTGCTTCTGCTTGCGCTTGGCAGACTGTGCCTTTTTATTTTGTTCGAAAAGGAATTTGCCGAAATCCATGATTCGGCATACCGGCGGCTCTGCATTGGGTGAAACTTCCACCAGGTCCAGATCTTCGTCCTGGGCAATCTCCAACGCGGTGTTGAAGGACATGACCCCTCGCTGTTCCCCAGCGGAGTCGATTAAACGTACCTCTCTGGCGTCAATTTCTTCGTTTCGCCGGACTCGCTTTGATGCTGCGATACTGAGTTCCTCCTCCCCAAAAATTTAACCGCGGGAAAGACAGCCGCCAACTGGCCTGTCCATCGCCGCGGGACGCGAATTTTATAGCCGGAACTGCCTGATTTGCAAGAAACTTCGGGTAATTTCGGGCGGAATCTCTAACCAATCGGCGGGCGATCGATACCTGTCGCCGATCGATTCACAAATGCCAACCGAAAAAGACGTCACAACTCCAAAGAAAACACGCACTTAGCGGTGGCAATCGTCCCCAAAAACGAAAAAAGGTGTCGAACACTGACACCTCCTCTCTACGAACCTGGTGGGCGATGGTGGTTTCGAACCACCGACCTCCACGATGTCAACGTGGCGCTCTACCCCTGAGCTAATCGCCCTTTCCCGCCAATCGACGCGCCAACTACGAAGATCCCGAAGACATTCGCACGCGCCTGTGAGGCTACTATCCAGACGGTGCCCCGATTTTCGGGGCGACAAAGATACTGAAGCCCCAGGACGGAAGCAACCGGTTTTCATCACTATCCCGCCAGTTTGTCGCTCAGACCAAATCCGATTTCCCGCATCCTCTGAATTTCGTCCCGCAGCCTGGCCGCCTCCTCGAATTCGAGGTCGCGCGCGTGCTTGAGCATCTTCTTCTCGAGTTTCTGTGCTTTTCGCAGCAATTCCTCCGGCGTCATGGACTCATACGGCGTCGCGTCCTCCGCCACCCGCTTGCGGCCGCGACCCGGTACCGGATAGGCAGCCTCCATGATGTCTGCGACCTGCTTGACGATACTGGCTGGCTTAATCCCATGCTCTTCGTTGAATGCAAGCTGTCGCTCACGACGTCGATCGGTTTCCTCGATCGCGCGTTCCATCGAACCGGTCATGTTGTCGGCATACAGAAGCGCCGCGCCATGGACGTGACGCGCTGCCCTGCCGATCGTCTGGATCAATGAACGCTCCGAACGCAGGAAACCTTCCTTGTCCGCATCGAGAATCGCCACCAGCGACACCTCGGGCATATCCAGCCCCTCTCGCAACAGGTTGATGCCGACCAGCACATCGAAAGCACCCAGGCGCAGGTCACGGATAATCTCGGTCCGTTCCACAGTGCCAATGTCCGAATGCAGGTATCGCACTCGCACATCGTGTTCCTGCAGGTAGTCGGTCAGATCCTCGGCCATGCGCTTGGTCAGCGTCGTAATGAGGACGCGTTCGTCGGCCGCCACACGACGCCGGATTTCGGACAGCACATCGTCCACCTGCGTCCTGGCCGGGCGTACCTCGACATCGGGGTCAATCAGGCCCGTCGGGCGCACCAACTGTTCGACAGTGTTACCCGATTGCTCGCCCTCATAATCGCCAGGGGTCGCGGATACGTATATCGTCTGCGGCGACAGTCGATCAAACTCGTCAAAGCGGAGGGGCCGGTTGTCCAGCGCGGACGGCAGCCGGAACCCGTACTCGACCAGCGTTTCTTTACGCGAACGGTCACCCCGATACATGCCACCCAGCTGCGGGACGGTCACGTGACTTTCGTCGATGACCAGGATGGCATTATCGGGCAGGTAGTCAAACAGACAGGGCGGTGGTTCACCTTCCTCACGGCCGGAAAGATAACGGGAGTAATTTTCGATACCGCTACAGTAGCCGAGCTCCCTGATCATCTCGATATCGTATAAGGTACGTTGCTCAAGTCGCTGAGCTTCAAGCAATTTTTCGTGCTTCCTAAGATGCTCCAGGCGGTCTTTCAGCTCGACCTTGATCAGGTCGATTGCCGCAAGCAGCTTCTCGCGTGGGGTGACGTAGTGCGTTTTAGGAAATACCGTGAGTCGCGGCACCCGCCTAAAGACCTCGCCGGTCAGCGGATCGAAATAGGACAAGGTTTCCACTTCGTCGTCAAACAGTTCCACCCGAACAGCATCACGCTCGGATTCGGCCGGAAAAATATCGATCACATCGCCCCGCACCCGGTAGTTGCCCTGCGACAGATCGAGCTCGTTCCGCGTGTAT
The DNA here is from genome assembly GCA_964630795.1 of uncultured Woeseia sp. GTDB lineage: Bacteria > Pseudomonadota > Gammaproteobacteria > Steroidobacterales > Woeseiaceae > SZUA-117. The sequence goes on from CAZVWF010000053.1 coordinate 3,756, forward strand.
TGCATCTCGGCGAGCCGCCGCAGGACGGTTCGCTGATCGATTCGCTCCCCTCGCGACAGGTGGAGCACCATATTGAAATAGCTTTCGGGGTCACCGAGCCCGTATATGGCGGACACCGTTGCGACAATGATTGCATCGGGCCTTTCGATCAGCGCCTTTGTCGCCGACAAGCGCATCTGCTCGATGTGCTGATTGATCGACGCATCCTTCTCTATATAGGTGTCCGAACTCGGGACGTAGGCCTCCGGCTGGTAATAATCGTAGTAAGAAACGAAATACTCGACGGCATTGTGCGGGAAGAACTCACGCATCTCACCGTAGAGCTGGGCCGCCAGCGTCTTATTCGGTGCAAGGATGATTGCGGGCCTTTGAGTGGCCTCGATGACACTGGCTATCGTGAATGTCTTTCCCGATCCTGTGACTCCGAGTAATGTCTGACGCGCGAGCCCGTCCGACAGGCCCTCAACCAGGCCGGCAATAGCAGCTTCCTGATCACCCGCCGGACTGAATTTCGAGACGAGCGTCAGCTTGTCTCGATCGTCAGACAGGGTCTTCTTGGGCAAGTGGGTTGATTCGCGTACCATGCGCTTTCGTTTTCAGGAGGCAACCAGTGAGTCTATCAGTTTCGGAAAGAATGAGTCGGGTCATGCCCTCTGCAACCAGTGCCGTCCTGGGACTGGCAGCGGAGCTTCGAGAGGCTGGCCGGCCCGTTATCAGTTTGGGCGCCGGTGAACCCGACTTCGATACGCCGGACCACATCAAGGACACCGCCATCCAGGCGATTCGCGACGGCGAGACCAAGTACACAGCAATTGATGGAACCAGCGCGCTGAAGGCGGCTATTCAGCGCAAGTTTGAACGGGACAACCAGCTCTCTTACGCCCCGGAGCAAATCCTGGTTTCGGTCGGCGCCAAACACAGCCTGTTCAATGCCTGCATGGGCATCCTGAGCGCCGGTGACGAAGCGATAATCCCGGCACCGTTCTGGGTGTCCTACCCGGACATGGTGAGAATCGCAGAAGGCACGCCGGTCATCATCGAAACGGGCCTCGAAGACGGCTTCAAGATGACCCCGGAGAAACTCGAAGCAGCGATTACCGATCGAACGCGAATCCTGTTTCTGAACAGCCCTTCGAACCCAACCGGAAGCTGCTACACACGCGACGAACTGACAGCCCTCGGCGAGGTATTGCTGCGACATCCCAATGTCGTGGTTCTCGCGGACGATATCTACGAGCACATTCACTGGGCCGATGAGCCGTTTTGCAGCCTGGCAACGGCCTGCCCGGACCTTTACAACCAGGTCGTTACGATCAACGGCGTTTCCAAGTGCTATGCGATGACCGGCTGGCGGGTTGGCTATGCCGGCGGCCCCCCGGAAGTCATCAAGGCGATGAAAACGATTCAGAGCCAGATCACCTCCAATCCCTGCAGCATTTCGCAGGTCGCGGCAGCGGCAGCGCTGGACGGCGACCAGGGCTGCATGACCCCCATGCTGAAGGCCTACAAGGAACGTAGCGACTACGTCGTTGGCGCCCTGAATGACATTCCCGGATTCGAGTGCCGGGAAGGTGAAGGTGCTTTCTACGCCTTCCCGAGGGTGACGGATGCGATGGCGGCAAAAGGCATGGAATCCGACGCAGACCTCGTCAAACTGGTGCTGGAATACAGCGACGTCGTAATGGTACCGGGGACGCCATTCGGTGCGCCGGGCTATGTACGAATCTCGTTTGCCTGCTCACTGGAGGCTTTGCAAGACGCCATCGGCCGGATTCGGAAGACGTTGTCCTGAGTTTGCTGTAATTGATTGAATTTCGACCACCCTGTGCCCTTGACTCCGGCCTATGGGTAGCACAGAATTCCGGCCGGCGTAGTAGACGCCACATAATCTATTCCCCGATAGCTCAGTTGGTAGAGCGATTGACTGTTAATCAATTGGTCCCTGGTTCGAGTCCGGGTCGGGGAGCCAAACAACTGAAGGCCCCTCTCCGAGGGGCCTTCGTCGTTGGGTTCACACCTGGGCACCCTGCGAAATGGCGCACCGACCCTCAAACCAGGTGACTGGTATGGGTCGGCACCATTCGAGCGTGCAGCATCTTGTATTTACTTAAAGACGCTCTCAGCAATCAGCGTCGGACGGCTGTCACCATCACCTCAAAACGGGCGCCAAATAGCAGCGGGCCGGAGCCGATGAATGCCCGCGCCGGATAGGTGCTTGTGAAGTAACCTGCGTAGACCTCGTTGAACGCACCATAGTGAGAAACGTCGGAACAAAATACCTGCGTGACAACAATGTCATTCATGGTCAGGCCTGCTGCCTCAATCGAACCCTTAATTGAGTCCATCACGGCACGCGCCTCGTCCGCCGGGTCATCCGGCACCTCACCGTTGACCAGGCCAAGTGCGCCGGAAACATACAAGGTGTCATCCACCCAAACCGCGCCACTGAACGGTGGCCCCTGATCACCAGGCCCCCGGCCGTTGACGTATGAGACGTCAGCAGCGATCGATAGAGATGCAATAAAGACGAGCGCAGTCGCCAGTAGAGAGACTGATTTGAGTTTCATGCAGGATTCTCCTGTTGTTGTAATTCTGAGCGATCGCTGATTATGGCCGATCGGCCGACGGATGTCGTTCCTGATCAGGCATATCGCGTAACAGGAATTGGCGCAACCTAGTCTTCGATCTCGGACTTCAGGAATTCCCGGAACGACTCACTCACCTCATCATGCGCGAGGCCGAATGCCACCGTCGCCTGCAGGTACCCTAGTTTGCTACCGCAGTCATATCGTGTCCCGGAGAAAGAGTAGGCGTATATGTCAGCATCACCCAGCAGGTCCGCGATGGCGTCCGTGAGCTGGATTTCACCACCCGCGCCACGCCCCGTCGTCTCCAGCTTGTCGAAGATCTCCGGTGCGAGCAGATAGCGGCCAACGACCGCAAGGTTGGACGGTGCGTCCTCGGGCCGGGGCTTCTCAATAATACTGACCATACGGGTGCCCTGGTCAGCACTTTCGGTTGCCACAATGCCGTAGCTCGACGTGTTTTCCTTCGGTACTTCCTCGACGGCCACGACACTGCCGCCATGCCGCCCATACTCCTCTGCCATCTCGCGAAGACAGGGCTCGCCGGCAATGAGATCGTCGGCGAGGTGGACAAAAAACGGCTCGTCGCCTACGGCCGGACGCGCGCACAACACGGCGTGGCCGAGACCCAGTGGTTCGCCCTGGCGAATGTAGACGCAAGACACGTCCTTAGGGACGATATTCTGAATGGATGCCAGCAGATCATCCTTACCCGAATCCTTCAGCGCGCCTTCCAACTCTGCGTCAGTATCAAAATGATCCTCGATCGATCGCTTCGAAGCACCCGTCACAAAGACCAGCTTTTTAGCACCCGCGGCGATTGCTTCCTCGACGGCATACTGAATCAGCGGCTTGTCGACGATCGGCAGCATTTCCTTCGGGCTTGCCTTCGTCGCGGGGAGAAACCGTGTTCCTCGTCCTGCAACGGGGAATACGGCGGCACGTACTGGCTTGGACACGGGTTTGATCCATTAGTCTTGGAATATCGCATCATAGCCAAATTCAAGAGGCCCGTGACATGCACGGATCACATTACTGCCTGTGATGTGCAGCACTTTCGCCAAGACGCCGGCCTTTCGGCCGGCGGGGCGAAACAAGCGATTGGGGTAACCCTACTTCGACTTCGCAACCTTGGTTTCGAGCAGGATGCTCTTGCGATTGATCTCCACGGTCCTGGCACCGATTCCCTTGACCTGCGTCAGGTCTTCATGCGACTTGAACGGACCGTTGGCCTTGCGATACTCGACGATGGCGATTGCCTTGGTGATGCCTACACCCTGCAGCTCGGCTGAAATAGTTTCCGCGTCTGCCGTATTGATATTGACCGGCCCGGCCAGCGTGACGGCAGAGAGCAGCGTCAGGAACAGAAGGGTTGCCATGTATTTGATCGTGGTCATCAGAAGCTCCTTTTATTGATGATGGGTCGTTCGATTACGAACAAGAGGAGCATAAGACAACGACCGCTGCGGCCGGCCAGGCAAATATGGGGGGAATGGGGGGATATGGCACCGAGCCCCGTTTACATGCCACCATTTCGCTGTAACAGTGAATCGAAGCTAACCGTGGAAAACGGCCGTTGCGTTTCCCAGTCGCGACAACTGGGGCACTGCCAAAGAAGCTTTTGACTGGAGAACCCGCATTCCTTGCACTGGTAACGTGGAATCGTTGATGCCAGCTTGCTGAGCGCAGAACGTACCTTGTTCAGCGCGTTTTGCCGGTCGGTGCCGCTGGCCTCATTGACGGTCTGCAAGTCGATGAACTCGGTCAGCGTCGGCTCACTCAACATGTAGCCCTCAACACATTCGTCGATGACGCCGATACCACCGATGTCATTCACGATCGCGGTATAGGCAATATCGGTCCTGAGTACTGGATTTTTCTCGAGATGTGCCCGCAGTACCTTGTCGAGTTCATCAATCGTTCCTTCACGCTCGTATACCCCGACCAATGCGGGCAACGATTCGGTAATCAAATAAGAATTCTCGTCGACGATTCGGTGATAGAGTCGCGATGCAGTCTTGCTGTCATTGGTTTCGCGCGCTATACGGGCACGAATCAACGCCCCTCGCTGTGTTCTCGGCCGGCCGCTCTGGGCCTTTTTCACAAATGCCCGGGCGGCGCCGAAGTCCTTGTCGCCTAAGGATTTTTCGGCGAGCTCACAGTAGTAATGAGCAATCTGGAGCGCCAGTGACTCACCGCTCAGCACTTCGAGTTTCTGACCTGACTCGATGGCCATCTGCCACTCTTTTTCCTGCTCATAAATACGGCAAAGCTGCTCCAGCGCCTCAACCTGGTAACGAGAACCCTGCGACAAGCGCACGAAGAGGTTTTCTGCACGATCGAGTAACCCTGCCCCCAGGTAATCCTTCGCGAGTGAGACCAGTGCCTGGTCGCGCTGTTCGGCCGCGAGATCCGGCCTGGCGATGATGTTCTGGTGAATCCTGATGGCGCGATCAACCTCGCCACGCCGACGAAACAGGCTCCCCAATGCAAAGTGCGTCTCGATCGTCTTGTCATCGACCCGCACCATCTTGAGAAAATGCTCCAGTGCCTGGTCCGTCTGTTCATTGAGCAGGAAATTCAGACCCTTCAGGTAATCGATATTGAGCGGCTGAGGCGCCTCTGCATCTTCATCGCGATCACCGAATCGTCCGAGCGCCCACCCGGCAGCTGCCAGCAGCAGGAAGAGCCCTGCCAGCAGAAATGTTGACTCAGTCGGCATCGGCTAGCGGCAGATTCCGGAGGCTCGTCACTTCGGATTCGGAATGGCGCAATTGACGTCGCAGCCGCCTTCGCTCGTTAATCAGCCTCAGGATAAACACCACGGTACAAAGGAGCCCGAAAAGCCAGCCTAAGACGAACGTCACCGAGAATGCGAGAGGAATGGAAGGGCGAACCGTCGTAACAAAGAGATCCAGGTCAACAAAGCCGGGGTTGCTGCTCGTGAAAACAAGCATCGTCCCAAACACGAGGGCGATGATAATTCCGATGCCGACTTTCTTCAGCAAATCACTGCTCCAGCAGAACTACAGGCATGCCGGCCCATCGGCCGGAACCACCAACAGTGTATTGCTTTGAGCGGGAATTGGTAAGTAGCGCCTAGTTCTCAATAGGCAGGTCGCGGGACGCATTAACCCTTTCACGAAGATCCTTGCCAGGCTTGAAATGCGGCACGTATTTGCCCGACAGCGCGACTGCTTCGCCTGTCTTGGGGTTACGACCGATCCTGGGGGGACGGAAATGCAGTGAGAAACTGCCGAATCCGCGAATCTCAATACGCTCCCCTTTGGACAACGAGTCACTCATCAGGTCGAGAAGGTGCTTGACCGCGAGCTCAACATCTTTCGCCGGAAGATGCTTCTGTTTTCTGGCGATCGTTTCTATGAGTTCTGATTTTGTCATGACTGAATCGCTTATTTTCTTCCTGTAGCGTCACATAAGCTACCGATTATTAAGGGATTATAGCCCGGACGCAATAGTCCGGGCTACCCCTTTTTAACTTTATGTCAATCGTAATACCGGTCGATGCATCAGTCAGGCCCTACTCGGTGCCGCCTGACATTTTCTCCTTGAGTAGCTCACCCAAGGTAGTACCACTCGCACTCGCCGCCGTTTCCGACTTGTAGCTCGACAGGGCTTCCGCCTCTTCATGAACTTCCTTCGCCTTGATAGACAGGGCTACGCTACGGTTTTTGCGATCGACGTTGGTGAACTTGGCCTCTACCTCGTCACCCACCTTGATCATCGTGCGGGCATCCTCCACCCGGCCACGGGCCAGTTCAGAGGCACGCAGCGTACCGATGACGCCATCACCCAGGTCAACCGTTGCCACTCGTGCATCGACTTCGGTAACCGTGCCTTTGACCACCGAGTTTTTCGGGTGCTCGGCAAGCCATCCGGAGAATGGATCTTTGTCCAGCTGTTTGATGCCGAGAGAGATCCGCTCCCTTTCTGCATCGATCGCCAGGACACTCGCTTCGATTTCCTGACCCTTAGTATAGTTACGTACCGCTTCCTCGCCCGGAAGATCCCAGGAGATATCCGACAGGTGAACCAGGCCGTCGATGCCACCGTCAAGCCCGATAAATATGCCGAAGTCAGTAATGGACTTGATTTGGCCCTTCACTTTGTCGCCACGATTAACGGTCGCGGAGAACTCAGCCCACGGATTCGACTTGCACTGCTTGATGCCGAGAGAAATTCGACGACGTTCCTCGTCGATTTCGATGACCATGACTTCAATTTCTTCGCCAATCGATACCACCTTGGCCGGATTGACGTTCTTGTTGGTCCAATCCATCTCAGAGACGTGAACCAGGCCCTCAACGCCCTCTTCGATCTCCACGAAGCAGCCGTAGTCGGCAATATTCGTGACTTTACCGAACAGGCGGGTATGCGGCGGGTAACGACGTGCAAGGTCATGCCACGGATCGTCGCCCAGTTGCTTCATGCCCAGCGATACGCGCTGGCGCTCACGGTCAAACTTGAGAATCTTGACGTCGATTTCGTCGCCAACATTGACCACTTCTGACGGGTGCTTGACCCGCTTCCAGGCCATGTCCGTGATGTGCAACAGACCGTCGATACCGCCAAGATCAACAAACGCACCGTAGTCGGTGAGATTCTTGACGATTCCCTTGACGGTGTTGCCTTCCTGCAAACTCTCGAGCAACTCTTCGCGCTCTGCGCTGTATTCCTGCTCGACGACTGCACGCCGGGAGACAACGACGTTGTTGCGCCGCTGGTCCAGTTTGATGACCTTGAATTCCAGGCTCTTGCCTTCCAGATAGGCAGGATCGCGAACCGGTCGAACATCGACCAGAGAACCCGGCAAGAAGGCGCGGACGTTGTCGATTTCGACGGTAAAACCGCCTTTGACCCGTCCATTGATGACGCCCGTGACGATTTCACTCTTCTCGAATGCTTTCTCAAGTTCGATCCAGGTCCGTGCACGGACAGCCTTCTCACGAGAAAGCCGGGTTTCACCGAATCCATCTTCGACAGCATCGAGGGCAACCTCGAATTCGTCACCGATCGTTATTTCGGCTTCGCCGTTCTCGTTCTGAAACTGTTCTATGGGGATAACGGCCTCTGACTTGAGGCCTGCGCTGATGATGACAACATCATCGTTTACCGCAACGACCGTGCCCTTGATGATGGACCCGGACTTTAATTGTTGACTGGCAAAACTTTCTTCAAATAACTCTGCAAAACTTTCTGACATCAGATTTAAACCAAGAGAATCAAATCGACCCTCACCCATACGTCTCGTTACTTCCTGCAAAAGACGGCTGTTAACGAAAAAGAGCCAGACTCCATGTCCGACTCACCTAAAAAATCCCTATTGCGGCTCAAGCTCCTGAACCCAGTCCAGCACGGTCCGGGTGACCTCGTCGATCGTCAGGTTGCTGGAATCCAGCAATCGGGCATCTGCCGCGGGTTTCAATGGGGCGACGGATCGCTCGGAATCTCGTCTGTCCCGGTCCTCGATGTCCCGCGAAAGGGCGGCAAGGCTAACATCAATACCCTTGTCATTCAACTGCTTATGGCGCCTTTTCGCTCGCTCTTCCGCACTGGCCGTGAGGAAAACTTTAAGGTTTGCGTCGGGGAAAACAGTCGTGCCCATATCGCGCCCGTCTGCTACCAGACCGGGCGCCTGTCGAAAGGATTTTTGCAGGTTCAGGAGAGCACTTCGCACCTTTGGCAACGCAGCAATTCTGGACGCCAGAAGCCCGCATTCCTCGGTCCGAAGCTCGGCGCTGACCTCCTCCCCGGACAACCAAACCTGCTCACAGCCGTATTCGTCAGTCGAAAACCGCACGTCCAGCCCTGCGGCGATGGATGCAATAGCCTCCTCATCCGGGGAATCAGCCTCCCGGCGGTTCGTTGCGAGGGCAACAAGCCGGTAAAGAGCGCCGCTATCCAGCAAATGGAAAGCCAATGCGGTGGCCACCTGCCTTGCGATCGTCCCTTTGCCCGAGCCACTAGGTCCATCGATCGCGATGACCGGGATACCGGCGGCTTTAGTACTCATTCCGGTTTCTCTTCCACCTCTGCCATCGACACGCCGAGCGATTGCAGGCAGTGAACGAAGCCGGGAAACGATGTATCGACGTTTTGTGTGTCGGAAACACTCACCGGATAGTCTGCCACTGTCCCTGCAATGGCAAATGACATCGCGATCCTGTGATCGCCGTGACTGGCAACCTGGCCACCACAGATCCTGCCGCCCTGAACGACCGCGCCGTCCTCCGATTCATCGACTGAAACACCGAGCGCACGCAGACCGTCGGCCATAGCGGATATCCGGTCGCTTTCTTTGACGCGCAGTTCGCCAATCCCGCTGAATCTCGTACGGCCTTCCGCGCAAGCCGCGGCTATAAAGAGCACGGGGAACTCGTCGATTGCCAATGAAACCTTGGCGGGATCTACATCGATGCCGGTCAGTGAGGCCGACCGGACAACCAGGTCAGCAACAGGCTCCTCGCCCTGCAGTCTGACGTTATTGAGCGAAATGTCTGCGCCCATTGCCTGCAGGATATCGATCACCCCGGTGCGTGTCGGATTGATACCAACGCCTGGAATCTCAAGCGTCACCGCTTTCCCGATCGTCGCTGCAAGAATCAGGAATGCGGCCGAAGAAAGGTCGGCCGGAACGTCGACCTGGATTCCATTGAGTGATTGACCGCCGCGCATCTGAATCTGTGTTTCACCCTGGGTGACGACAGCGCCCATCGAGCGCAACATGCGCTCCGTATGATCACGGGTGACCGCCGGCTCCTCAATCGTGACATCACCCCTGGCGCAGAGTCCCGCCAGGAGAATTGCAGATTTGACCTGGGCGCTCGCAACCGGCAGCCGGTAGTCAATGCCAGCCAGATCCCTGCCACCTTTAATTTGGAGCGGAGGCATGCCCCCTTTGCTGGCGATCTCGGCGCCCATCATTGTCAACGGCTTGATAATGCGGTTCATCGGCCGGCTCGTCAGCGATTCGTCACCCGTCAATTCGGTCGGGAACGGTAAGCCTGACAACAGACCGGCAAACAATCGAATTGCCGTACCCGAATTGCCGAGGTCGATCGGGCCGTCCGGCTCTGTCCAGCCTGCGAGGCCGCTACCATGAACCAGGACCTCGGTATCCTCCCGCCGCTCTAGCGTCACGCCCATCGAGCGCAACGCCTCTGCCGTCGCCAGGCAGTCCTCGCCCGCGAGAAAGCCCGAGATCGATGTCGTGCCATTGGCAACCGCACCCAGCATCAAAGCCCGATGAGAAATGGACTTGTCCCCGGGCACTGTGATGACGCCGCTCTCAATAGCAGACGGTTCGACAACAATACTCACAGGGCCTACCTGATGGCTTTGGGGTACGCGCCAACAATTCGGAACAGTGAGCTGTTCTCCTTCAGTTCCGCCAGCGCGTTACTCAGCGGCGATTCTTCGGCGTGACCGTCGAGATCGATAAAGAAAACGTAGTCCCAGTTTTGGCGGCGCGACGGTCGCGACTCGATCCTCGACATGCTGACCCCGTGCGTCGCCAGCGGCTGCAGTAATGCGTGCAGAACGCCGGCCCCGCCGGCCGTACCGGTCGTCGATATCAGGATCGTGGTCTTGTCATCGCCACTTGGTGCCAGTAGTTCGCGCCCTATGACGAGGAAGCGAGTCGAGTTATCCGACTGATCCTCGATATTATTGACCATGATTTTGAGGTCATAAACTTCCGCCGCCGCTTCGCCACCGACCGCCGCCGTGCCCTTTTCATCGCGGGCTCTGCGCGCTCCGGCAGCATTGCTGCTAACGCCGATCAACTCCACATGCGGGAGATATTCCCGCAGCCAGCCACGACACTGCGCCAGCGACTGCTCGTGAGCGCAAATGCGCTCAACAGCGTCGAGCCCGTCGAGATTGCCAAGCAGGTGCTGCTCAATTCGCAACTCGATTTCGCCGCCGACTTTCAGTGGAGACGTAATGAACATGTCCAGCGTGTGGTTGACGGTTCCCTCAGTCGAGTTTTCGATCGGCACGACACCGAAATCAGCCGCCCCGCTCTCCACTTCCTGGAACACTTCATCGATTGTCGAAAACGGCAGACCGCGAACCGAATGGCCGAAGTGCTTGTATACCGCCGTTTGTGTGAAGGTCCCTTCCGGACCCAGGAAACCGATCTTTAAAGGTTCCTGCTGTGCGAGGCACGCCGACATGATCTCCCTGAACAGCCGCAGCATTTCCTCGTCACGAAGCGGTCCTTCATTGCGCTCGAGCACCGCGCGAAGTACCTCCGCCTCACGTTCCGGCCGGTAGTAGTCAACCGCTGCTGCGAGTTCACCTTTCGAAATACCAACCTTCTGCGCGTAGCGCGCACGCTCATTGATCAATGCCTGAATCTGTTGATCCACCGCATCAATGCGCTTACGAATAGACGAAAGATCCTGGGTGGATTCGTCGTTATTTTCTGCCTTGGCCAACCTGTGTACCCACGGTTTAAGTCACTGAGATCACTCAGGATATAGGCTTGCCAAGATTTCGCAATGCCAACACGCCATCAATGGCTCTCAGTTCCGCTATGGTTTCATCCGAGACCAAGCCATCGAGGTCGACAATCGTATAGGCAAGCTCGCCATACGACTTGTTCAGCAGGTCCTCAATATTGAGATTTGCCCGGGCCAGGCAGGTCGATATCTGCCCAACCATATTCGGTACGTTGGCATTGGCAATGGTGATTCGACAGGCGCCATGCCTTCGAATGACGGTTTCCGGAAAATTGACCGAGAACCGAACGTTGCCATTCTCGAGGTAATCACGAAGGTTATCCGCCACCATGATCGCGCAGTTCTCTTCCGCCTCGGAGGTAGATGCACCCAGGTGCGGAAGCACGATGACGTCCGGGTGTTCAATCAGGGCCGGTTTCGGAAAATCGGTAATGTAGGCGTGTAGTTTTCCGCTGTTCAGGGCTTCCAGGATAGCAACGTCATCAGCGACAGCCCCCCTGGCGAAGTTAATGACGACCCCGCCTGCGCGCATCAAGGCCAGCCTGTCACCATTCACCATACTCCGGGTCTCGTCCATCAGCGGAACGTGCAAGGTGATGAAGTCTGACCCTTTAAACAATTGGTCCAGGGTGTCTACCTGCTGAACACCGGCAGACAATTGCCAGGCTCGCTTAACCGTGATCGCAGGGTCATAACCAACGACTTTCATGCCCAGGGACAGGGCAACGTTAGCCACCTCGACGCCAACAGCACCAAGCCCGATAACGCCCAGCGTTTTTCCTGGTAGTTCAAAACCGACGAATCGCTTCTTCCCTGCCTCAACTGCCTTGTCCAGCGCATCGCCATCCAGGTTAAGGCCGCGAACATAGTCTCGCGCATTACAGATATTCCTCGCCGCGATCAGCATGCCTGCGACAGCCAACTCTTTGACCGCATTCGCGTTCGCGCCCGGCGCATTGAATACAGGCACGCCTCGCTTGCTCATCGCCTCGATCGGGATATTGTTAACGCCCGCACCGGCCCGGCCTATCGCCTCTACCGATGACGGAATTTCCATATTGTGCATATCGTGCGATCGCAGCACGATGGCATCGGGGTCCACCATATCCGACGAGACTTCGTAGAGATTGTGCGGAAATCGGCGCAGTCCTTCGACCGCGATATTGTTCAAGGTCAACACTTTGAACGCGGGCTTAACCATGGGTCCTCTCAAACTCCTGCATAAAAGCAATCAAAGCATCGATGCCGGCCTCCGGCATCGCATTGTAAATTGAAGCGCGCATGCCACCGACTGACCGGTGGCCTTTTAAATTTGCCAGCCCCGCCTCTTCGGCTTGAGACAGGAACGCCGGATCGAGTGACGCATCGGCCAGGACAAAAGGCACATTCATCCAGGAGCGACAGTCCACCCTGACCGGGTTGCTGTAGAAGTCGGAAGCATCAATAGCTGCATAGAGTTTCCCGGCTTTCTGCTGATTGCGCTTACCGATCACGTCCAGCCCGCCTTCGGCCAGCAAATACTCAAAAACGAGCCCCGCGACATACCAGGTAAAACAAGGCGGTGTGTTGCTCATCGAGCCAGAGGCGTCGTAAGTGGCATAGTCGAGCAATGCTGGCGTCATCGCGCGCGCTTTGCCGATCAGGTCCTTACGGACGATGACGACAGTGATACCTGCCGGACCGATATTCTTTTGTGCGCCAGCGTAGATGACACCGAATCGGCTAACGTCGACCGGCCGGGACAGTATCGTGCTCGACATGTCGCAAACCAAGGGGGCCTCCCCGCTCTCCGGTACAAACGGAAACTCCACACCGGCGATTGTTTCGTTTGCGCAGTAATGCAGGTAGGCAGCATCTTCGCTACGCTGCCAGCCATCCGGGTCCGGCACGCAGGTAAAATTCTGGTCCGCACTGTCTGCGACAACATTGGCCGCACAATAACGCCCGGCTTCCGCGATCGCCTTTTTCGACCAGCTGCCCGTCTGTACAAAATCCACTGTGTCGCCTTCGGCCGAAAGATTGAGGGGCACCATCGAGAATTGCATCGTTGCCCCGCCCTGTGGAAACAGGACACTGTATTCCCCGGGGATCTGTAGTAATTGTCGCAAGTCCTGCTCGGCTTTTTCAGCGACAGCGACGAACGCTTTGCTGCGATGACTGACTTCCATCACCGACATGCCTGTGCCATTCCAGTCCGGAATATCGTCTTTTATTCGCCCGAGAACGGGGTCGGGAATGGCGGCCGGTCCGGCACTGAAATTGTAGACGCGTGACATCGTGATTCTGCTGGGAATTCGATTAGATTGAAATTGAGGATCTGGCGACGGGTGATGACGGGATATTACTCGTCCTCGTCTCCAATTGACTCAATTCTTGCCAGCCCAACGAGCCGCTGACCGGACTCGACCTTGATCAGCGTTACGCCCTGCGTATTTCGTCCGATAATCGAAATATCGCTGACCGGCGTTCTGACAAGTGTGCCGCCCGAACTGATCAGCATGACCTCATCATCATCGCCCACCTGGATGGCGCCGACCGTGCGGCCATTTCGTTCGGTAGTCTGGATCGCGATGACGCCCTGGCCACCGCGCCCCTGGATTGGAAAATCCTCAATTGCCGTACGCTTGCCGAAACCGTTTTCTGTGGCCGACAACAGCATCCCTTCGCCGACAATAGCAAGCGCAATAACTTCATGGTCTTTAGGCAACTTGATGCCACGAACCCCGGCGGCGCCGCGGCCCATCGGCCGAACGTCTTCCTCGTTGAAACGGATGGCCTTGCCGTGACTCGCGACCAGCATAATCTCCCGATTGCCGTCCGTGATCGCGACATCTACCAGGTAATCGTCGTTCCTGAGATCGATGGCGATAATGCCGCTGGAACGAGGCCGCGAAAACTGGTTTAGCGCGGTCTTCTTCACCGTGCCGCCGCTGGTCGCCATGAAAACGTAAGCATCCCCGGCGAAATCCCGTATCGGCAGAACCGCGTTGATTCTCTCGCCATCCTCCAACGGCAGGAGATTGACGATCGGCTTGCCACGGGACCCGCGGCTGGCCTGCGGTACTTGGTATACCTTCAGCCAATACATCTTTCCGCGACTGGAGAAGCACAACATCGTGTCGTGGGTATTGGCCACAAACAGGTTATCGATGAAGTCCTCGTCCTTAACCTTGGTTGCCGACCGCCCGCGTCCGCCACGGCGCTGCGCCCGGTAGACGTCAATCGGCTGCGCCTTGGCATAGCCACCGTGCGACAACGTAACCACGACCTCCGCCTCCGGAATCAGGTCCTCATCCTGCAGATCAGAATGGTCTTTGTTGATCTCTGTACGGCGCTCATCGCCATACTCATCACGAACCTCGGCCAATTCTTCTCGAATAACTCGAAGCAGCTCATCGGGATCGGCAAGAATAGTAGAGAAATCTTTAATTTTTACTAATATCTCTTTGTATTCTTTAAGTATTTTTTCTTGCTCCAGGCCCGTCAGGCGATGCAATCGAAGATCAAGAATTGCCTGCGCCTGGATGGCGGACAACCGATACTCACCGTCGACCAGCCCAAATCCCTCCTCAAGCTCATCAGGCCTCGTATCCGTGGCGCCCGCTTTCTCGAGCATGCCGGTAACAGCACCCGGCGACCAGTTCCTGGCCATCAGCCCCTGTTTCGCCTCTGCCGGCGATGCCGACTGCTTGATGAGATCAATGACGTCATCGATATTGGCCAGCGCAACCGATTGCCCTTCCAGCACGTGGGCCCGGTCCCGAGCTTTGCGTAATTCATAGATCGTTCGCCGGGTGACGACTTCGCGACGATGGGAGAGGAAGGCCTCCAGCACCTGTTTCAGATTAAGGAGCTTGGGCTGGCCCTCATGGAGCGCAACCATGTTGATACCGAAAACACTCTGCAACGGCGTCTGCTTGTACAGATTGTTAAGCACAACGTCGCTCATCTCACCCTTGCGAAGCTCGATGACAATGCGCATGCCGTCTTTGTCAGACTCGTCCCGCAGCTCGCTGATACCTTCAATCCGCTTGTCCCGGACCAGGTCTGCAATCTTCTCGATCAGGCGTGCCTTGTTAACCTGGTATGGCAACTCAGTGACAATAATGGCCTCTTTGCCACTCTTGCCAATCGGTTCAATCGACGTGCGCGCACGCATATAGACCCGTCCGCGACCGGTCTTGTACGCCGAATAAATACCCTGGGCGCCGTTAATGATGCCCGCCGTCGGAAAATCCGGCCCCGGCAGATGCTCCATCAGGCCCGGCACATTGATCGCCGGGTCGTCGATCAGCGCCAGGCAGGCGTTTACGATCTCGGTAAGATTATGCGGCGGAATGTTCGTTGCCATTCCAACCGCAATACCTGCTGAGCCGTTGACCAGCAGATTCGGAATCCGGGTGGGCATAACGGACGGCTCGGATTCCGAGCCGTCGTAATTCTCAATGAAATCGACCGTTTCCTTGTCGATATCGGCAAGGATCTCGTGGGCGATCTTGGACATGCGAACTTCGGTGTACCGCATGGCCGCCGGTGCATCGCCGTCAACGGAACCGAAGTTGCCCTGCCCATCGACCAGCATGTAACGCATCGAAAACGGCTGCGCCATGCGCACGATTGTGTCGTAGACCGCTG
>CAZVWF010000054.1:0-19409 GCA_964630795.1 uncultured Woeseia sp.
CGGCGGCAACTGGCCGTGGCGCTGCTGCTGGCAATCGCCTGCCTGGCCAGCCTTGAAACTGCAGATCGCTGGATCGAACTCGAGCCGGAATGGTCGACCGAGATACCGGCGGGGCTGGATCCCTGTGTCGTGCCGGCGGACGTCCTCGATGTATTCGATCTCGGACGCACCGGTGTCGCGTTTCGCGGCGCATCCTACATGGCTGCCCGGGGTAGTGACCGTGACGCATTCGAAGGTAGCAACAACTGGGCGGTCGCACCGTCACGAACCGCAACCGGTCGGCCGATTCTGGCAAACGATCCACACCGCGGACACACCGTTCCGTCACTACGATACATCTCGCACCTGGTCGCGCCGGGAATGAATGTCATCGGGGCGGGAGAACCCGGCCTGCCCGGCATTTCCATCGGCCACAACGACCGCATCGCATTCGGACTGACCATCTTTCCGATCGATCAGTCCGATCTCTACGTCTACGAACGTCGCGGCGACCAGTACCGGTATGGCAACGGTTGGGAGGACTTCGACACGGTGGCCGAGTCGATCCCTGTTAGGGACGGCGATGACATCGATGTCGAATTTCGCTTTACCCGTCACGGGCCCGTGGTCCACACAAATGAAACGCATGCATTCGCAGTACGGCTTGGCTTTCTCGAACCCGGCATGGCGCCTTATTTCGGCAGCGTCGAATACATGCGGGCGGAGAGTTGGCGGGAGTTCGTCGCTGCCCTCAATCGCTGGGGTTCGCCGTCTGAAAACCAGGTGTACGCCGATGTCGACGGCAATATTGGCTACAAGCCGGCCGGCCTGTTCCCGCGGCGCCCCAACTGGGACGGGCTCATGCCGGTACCGGGCGACGGGCGCTACGAGTGGGACGGCTTCCACGACATGGACGTCCTACCGGAGGAATACAATCCGCCGCGAGGCTTTACCGGTAGTGCGAACTCAATGAATCTGCCGGAGCGGTACCCGATCGATCAATACAAGATTGGTTTTGAATGGTCGGAGCCCTGGCGCTATGACCGTGTCTGGGAAGTTCTGTCCTCCCAGGAGCAGCACACGCTCGCAGACTCGACAGCGCTGCAACGCGATTATCACGCCAGGCTGGCAGAACTGGCGATTGAGCGAATTCCAGTCTCGGTGGGTGGTCCCGCGGCTGAAATGTTGCGCGGCTGGAATGGCGACGTGCAAGCCGACTCAGGGCCGGCCGCCCTGTTCATGATCTGGCTTCACCGGCACCTGAGGCCTGCCATGCAAATTCATGTGCTGCCGGACGAGCCAGAATCGATGTCGCAGATGCAATTCCGCAATGTCCTGCGGTTGATGGAGGAACCGGGAAATGCCGCGATGATCGCAAGCACGTTGCAGACCGCCTGGGCCGACACCCGAATTCTGCTGGGTGACGATGTCGATACCTGGGAATGGGGCACGATGCACCAGGTTCGATTCACCCATCCCTTGCTCCATCTCGCCGACCCGGAACTGGCGGAACAGATGGCCATGAAACCATGGCCGCGCGGCGGCGGTGGATTCACAACCAATAACACGGGTTCCTACGATGCACGGCTCGAGGTCAATGCCGGTGGCTCCTACCGACAGGTCATTGACGTCGGCAATTGGGACGCCTCGACCATGACCAACGCGCCCGGTCAGTCTGGCGACCCGCGGTCGCCGTTTTATGACAATTTGCTCGAGGGATGGGCAACGGAACAGTCGTTTCCGTTGCTGTTCAGCCGGGAGAAAATACTGGAACGCGAGGCCTTTCGAATCAGACTACGGCCAGCCAATAATTAGATTATTTCTAGATAAGTTTTATAACTATTTGTTTTTTATTATTTTATATTTTTTATTATTTATCAAAAGGCCATCAGGCATGCCTGATGGCCTCTTCCAGCTATACGGGGACAGTCTCCCGGTCAAAAAAAGAAATTGAACCCGGCAATATCCCACGCTCTAACTGTATATGCCCCGGTCAACACAGCATCTGTCGCGATTCTTGCTGCATCCATCGAAATCATCACGCCGGCGGATGTCTCGCTCCAGGCGCAGCTGATGGCACTGATCGGCAGCGACGTACCAAGGCAAATACGTATTAAGAATCAATCACATTCAACCAATCACATTCAACACAGGGTTTGAGGATGCGAATGTCTGCATTCCGAGCTAAAGTGACGTTGAGTCTATTTCGGGGGACGCAGGCATGGACGTAGTCACCAGCCTGATCACAGTTGCGGTTTTGCTAGGCGTGCTTCTCTTCGTTCGCCGCAAAACCAGGAAGGCATCGACCAGGCCGGGTCCCGCCCGGCACCCAAAGAAGGCAACCGCGAGCAATACCCGGTTTCACGCGGTGTCGGTTCATTTCGCGCCTGATGCCTGCGAAGCGGCGAAAAATCTGGAAGGCCGACGGTTCCTTTCCTCCGCGGCGCCCAGGATTCCCCTGCCGGAGTGCGACGCAGCCCAGTGTAAATGCCGATTCAAGCATCACACCGACCGGCGTACCGGTAATGACCGACGCGACGCCTGGGGCCAGAGCCTTAGCTACCACACAACGGGGCAGTATCCGAAAGAACAAAGGAAAGGCAGCGATCGCCGCGGCAGAACACCTGGCGAGTAATTAGACCGGCCATCAAAAAGGGCCGCAGACGAAGTCTGCAGCCCTGTACCGGTTGCTTGCCTGTTAGTAATCGGTGTCGGCAATCATTGCCTCGTACTGGGCAAGTTGCTGCTCATAGATCACACGTTTTTCGATCAGATCGACAATTTCCGCTTTGATCTCGCCGGTCCGTTCTGACAGTTCTTTCAGGCCATTCAGCAACAGAGCGCGATCTTCTGCCGAGGTTTCACTGCTGATCAGGTCCGCCTCAACCTGGCTAATGCGGTTCTCCGTACGCTCCAGCTCGGCCTCCCTGGCGTAAATCTGGTAATTCGCGTTATTTACCTGCGACTGCAGGTTGTAGAGTTTTTGGCCGGTATTGAATGCGTCCACAAAATCCGGCTCCATGTCGCCCGGGCATACGCCGTTGTATTGTCCGCCGCTGGCACCCAGGTTGAAGCCTCGGGAAGGCTGGCAAAATTGTCGTAATCCGTCACGACGACCTTCCTGGTACTCGATTTGGTCCGGAACCACGCCATGCTTGGCGCATGCTCTGCGATGTTGGCCAAGGCGATCAACGGTGTAGCCCATCGAGCCATCTTCATAGCCGATCATGTGCCAATCACCCATCGCACATTCCTCGGCACTCATCGTGGCACAACCACTCAGTCCGAGCAGCGATACAATGGAAACAATTCCTGCCAATTTGCTGTTCATTTATCGCTCCACTTTGGCCTGTTCACGCTGAACATACCTATTTAATCGAAAGCCACACTAACAACACGGTTCCCTTCCGGATTGCGACCCGCATCACCTGTCATCGCAATACAATGAAGTACCAGCCAGTTCGCAAGGCTCGGCGGCCGGTCAATATGATCCAGATCAGAGTGGCGAGGTATTATTATGGATGAATACATCGAGTCGATTCAAAAAAACTGACGATGCGCTGCACGCGATTAGCCAGGGGCGTACGCTCAGAGCGCTTGCAGACGCGCCGGCAACTGCTCTTTCTCCAGGACTTCGCTGAACTCGTCGGCCATGTGCCGGCATTCTGATACAACGGATCGCCAGACTTTACGCCGCAGCTCCGGCGACATCGTCTGGAAATCGGTACGGTCCGGAATCTTGCCATTTGGCAGATTAGCGACAAATTCGTCCGACGGTGCGATGAGAACGGTCCGGTCAATGTTCTCGCGCCGGTTCTGCCGCCAGCTCAGCTTCTTGTCGAACCAGCCCGGCTTCAGATAACCGTAGAAATGCGGAAACAGTGTCAGCTTGTCGTCCGCACTGGTCGGAATATCCAGGTGATAGTCGATGATCCCGCCATCTCGATAAATGCCGGGCGTTGCTCCCGCGATATTCCTGACACCATTCAACACCAGCGGTATCGCCCCCGAAGCCCGAATCGAGTCGCCCAGATTCGCAGGCGTCAGTACCGTTTGCTCCAGCGGAAAGCCGCCAATATTGCAAAATGGTGAGGGATCGCGGTCGTCGTAAAAGATACTGCGAACGAAGAAGAAGCCGAGCGACTTCCTGCTGACAACGTTGGCCGTTGCAGCGAGTGCCAAGCCGGCACCGAGGGCGAGCGGCCGTTCGCTGGCTGCCAGGTGTCTTGCCCTGACCGTGATGACATGAGTTCGCAGAACAGGGTGTGACAGAACCTCGGCGGCACCATTCCTCCCCAGTACCTCTGCGAGGATCTCTTCACTGCGCGCGCTGATTTCGTGAATGTCCGGATTATCGCTGTAGCGTTGTTCAAGGTAGGCATCCTCGAAACGGTCGATGGCCTCAAGCGGCTGCTGTTGCGCGTAACAGGCGAATCGCCAGGTGCCAATGGACGAACCGACAAGGTGAACGGGCGCCGTCAGTCCCGGCAAGATGCGATCGATGATCACACGGTCCAACTGACTCAGGACCAGCCATTTGGCGCCGCCCGATGCGCCAGCGATCGTCCCGATCTGATCGACACTAAAACCGTCGCGTTGAACCATTTTCAGGGCACCGGGCCCGGCAAGAAATTGCAAGGAAGATTGTTGTTTCAAGGCGGCAGGCCGGTGCAGGGACAGCACATGATTGTGCCGTTTTTCCGCCCGGTAGCAATACTTGTCCACCGGGTATTTTTTGAAGCCAGGAGCAATCGGTACCGACGGATCAGATTCACAATGTACAATGCGGTCTTTAGTCTTCCGGAGCAACGGCCGCGGATACGCAGCCGGCCTGACAGGGCCGGGGGGCTTGCTGCGGGAAAAGCCTCATGAAAGCCAAACGAATCAACCGGATCACTCGTTCAGCCTGTGCTTCGCTGCTCGGCATCGCGAGCACGGCGGTCCTCGCCGATACAGAATTACCGCTCTATGTCGCGGAAGGTGGCACTGACAGCGGTGACTGCACGACGCTGGCCTCGCCATGTGCATCGATCAGCTATGCGCTTGGCCGAGCAGGGAAAAGCAGCCAGGTCCGGGTCGCGGCCGGTCGATATTCAGTCATGGATGCGGCTGATGTCATTCGGATCGTCAGCGGTGCGACGGATATTATCGGTGGTTACCGATTTAGTGCGAACAATCCCAATGACCGCAGCGGTACAACCGTGCTCGTCGGGGTACCGCCCGCTTACCGTGAACAACTGTCCGCGCGCGGCTTTGACATCGTCGCCGACCAGAAGGGCGTATCGACCGTGGCGCAAAAAGAACTCACCCGGATCAAGGCTGCCCAGGACAGGCTGAAATCCGGTATTGCGGCTGCTAACTGCGTCGGTGGCATGGCCAGCGGCCTGCCCTGCTCTGACGTCGACCTGTTGTCGCATGTCGGCCATGCCGATATCAGCGCTGTACCGCAGGCCGGCAACGATATCTGGGGATTTATCGACCTGAATACCCACCGTGAATACGCCATCGCCGGCTATAACTCCGGTACGGCGGTATTTGATGTCACCGATGCGACCACTCCGAAGGAAGTCGGCTTCGTCGATGGCCAGAGCGAGGTCTGGCGCGACATGAAGGTCTATCAGTACTACGACAGTGCGGCCAGTCGCTGGCAGGCATACGCTTATGTGACCACGGACGGCTCAACGACCGACGGTTTGTTCGTCATCGACCTGACCGGGCTTCCGCACAGTATCTCGCGCGTAAACTATCCCAGCGACATTCTCAGCGCGCACAACGTGTATGCCACCAACACGGATTACAGCACCGGTATTTCGCTCACAGGGGACACGCCGACCTTGATTCTTGCGGGATCAAATTTAGGTATCGGTCAATACCGATCGTATTCCCTGGCCAATCCCGCGGCACCCACGTTCATCGCAGGTGCCAGCGATGCTGGCTACATGCATGATGCATCGTCGGTCATTATCACGGACAGCCGGAAAGATACGCAGTGCGTCAACAGCACGACCCATTGCGAAATCCTGCTCGACTATAACGAAAACGCAGTCGAGATCTGGGACATCACCAATGCCTCCAACCCGGTTCGACTGAGCACAACGCCTTATCCCGACGTCGGCTATGTACATTCGGGATGGTGGTCGGAGGACAAACAATTTCTGTTTGTCCAGGACGAGACGGACGAGTTGAATTTCGACCTGCCGACCACGCTACGCGTTTTCTCGATGGCGGACTTTCGCGCACCGGTATTGTTGCCCGGCTGGACGGGATCGACCGGTGCAATTGACCATAACGGATTTGTCCGCGGCAATCGCTACTACATGTCCAACTACAGTCGCGGCCTGACGGTACTCGATATCACGGACCCGGCGAATCCGACAGACGCCGGCCGACTCGATACCTTTCCGGGTTCCGACGTTCGGGACTTTCTTGGCGCCTGGGGCACCTACCCTTTCTTTTATAGCGGCAACGTCGCAATCAGCGACCGGGAAAGCGGCATGTACATGGCCGCGGACCAGACCCGCGCAGTTCCGCAAGGAATGATGCAGTTTTCATCAGCGTCTTTCGCTGCCGATGAAGGCCAGCAGGCACAACTGCGGGTCCAACGAACAGGTGGAACAACCGGCGCAATCAGCGTCGATTACGAAGTGCTGCACGCAACTGCGGATGTCTCGGACTACGCCACTACTACCGGCACGCTCAACTGGGCGGCGGGCAACAGCGACGACCAAACCATTGATCTCGATTTCGTTAACGACGGGGTCAGTGAACCGATGGAACGACTGCTCGTTCGGCTTGTGAACCCGACGGGCGGCGCAACGCTGGGCAACCTGAGTACCGCAAGCGTCTATATCAGTGAACCCGGCTCTGCATCGACAATTAATTTCAGCGAAGCATCAATCAGCATGACCGAGCGTGGATTCGCGACGGTCGTAGCCGTGGTCAGTCGAAGCGGTAGCGCAACCGGTACGGCAAGTGTCGATCTCACGACCGGCGGTACAGCAACGGCGGGCGACGACTACACTGGCACGATGGCATCCACCCTGTCATGGGCAGCAGGTGACGGTGACCCGAAAACGATCGAGTTCTCAATCGTGGACGATGGGACGGGCGAAAGTGACGAGACCATTACTCTGACGCTGAACAATCCGACTGGCGCCGTTGTCGGTGCCGACAGCAATTTCACCGCGACGATTCTGGATGGCAGTGGTGCGAACACTGCTCCCAACGCGATAGCCGGTCCTGCACAGACCCGTCAAGGAATGAGCCAGGTCACGCTGGATGGCAGCCAATCCAATGATCCTGATGGTGATGTGCTGGAATATCAGTGGGAACAGATCACGGGACCCGCCGTCACACTGAACGATCCGGCTTCTGCCATAGCAGCGTTTACTGCGCCTAACGTGTCTTCGGACACGCTTTTTCAGTTCCAATTGACAGTCACCGATCCTGGCGGTCTGTTCGACTCCGCGGTAGCAAGCGTCACCGTGACGTCTTTCCAAACGGGTGGTGGCGGCGGTAGCGTTAGCAGTGGCGGTGGCGGCGGCAGCCTTGACTTGTGGGCGTTGCTGGTTCTCGGACTTGCGACGATTAGGCGGCGGTTCAACCGAAAGGATGTCGCTTGATAATCGTCTGATCTCGGTCAGGCCCGGTGGATATGATGTCGACCGGCGTCTCCACGAGCTCCTCGATTCGCGCCAGGTAGTCTTGCGCATTCTGTGGCAAGTCCTCGTAGGCCGTTAGACCAA
Organism: uncultured Woeseia sp.; assembly: GCA_964630795.1. Classification (GTDB taxonomy): domain Bacteria; phylum Pseudomonadota; class Gammaproteobacteria; order Steroidobacterales; family Woeseiaceae; genus SZUA-117. The sequence continues at coordinate 7,725 of CAZVWF010000054.1, forward strand.
CCGTAGAATCGGTCCAGCCGGGCATATCTTCGTAGACAGGCTTGCAATCCGCGAATCGATCGACCAACACCGGCACACCCTTGATCGGCTCCCCGTCGATTTCATAGCCGACGCAGATGCGAACCGTTTCGAGTCCGTCGAGAACATCTAGCTTCGTCACGCAAAGTCCGGAAACGCTGCTATTGACGATTGACCTCCTGAGCGCGACCGCATCGAACCAACCACAGCGACGAGGTCGTCCGGTCGTTGCACCGAATTCCGCCCCAACAGTGCCAAGATGCTCGCCCATATCATCGAATAACTCGGTCGGGAACGGACCGGCGCCAACGCGTGTCGTGTACGCCTTCACAATGCCCAGAATATAATCGAGATTCAGCGGTCCGACGCCGGTACCGGTGCTGGCCGACGCAGCGACGGTATTCGAGGACGTAACAAATGGATAGGTGCCATGATCGATGTCGAGGAAAGTACCCTGCGCACCTTCGAACAGGATGCTGTCGCCACCGTCGGAGACATCCTTGAGAATCTGTGTCACGTCAGCGGTAATGTTACCGATGGTTTCAGCCGCCTTCAGTGATTCCTCGAGCGTCTGTGAAAAGTCGACCGGAGCCGTGCCGAAATACTTTTGCAGCAGGAAGTTGTGATAATCGAGGATTTCGCCCAGCCTCGCAGCAAACTTCTCGCGAACGAAAAGGTCAGACACACGCAACGCACGCCGCGACACCTTGTCTTCGTATGCCGGACCGATGCCGCGACCGGTTGTACCGATTGCCGACGAACCACGCGCTTTCTCACGCGCGGCATCCAGCGCCACATGTGACGGAAGAATCAACGGACACCCCGGGCTGACGCGCAGGCGTTCGTATACCGGCACACCGTTCGCAATCAGGCCGTCTGCCTCCTCAATCAGCGCATCCAGCGACAGCACGACACCATTACCAATCAGGCACATCACTCCTTCGCGCAGAATGCCCGATGGAATCAGGTGCAACACCGTTTTCTTGCCGCCAATGACGAGCGTATGGCCTGCATTGTGGCCGCCCTGGAAACGCGCAACAGCGGCTGCCCGGTCTGTCAGCAGGTCGACGATCTTGCCCTTGCCTTCGTCGCCCCACTGGGTTCCGATCACTACTACGTTTTTACCCATGATTGATTACCGCACCACGTAAAGCATGATCAAGCCGATCGACGCAACCACCAATCCCGTCATCCGCAAACTCGTATCGTCCATCTGCGCAATGCGTACCACCGACTGTCGAAACAGGTTAGGGCCGGCAAAGGGAATCATCCCTTCGATGACAAGGTAGATCGAAAAGCCCGTAAGAAGGTCCTGCCACATAGTGTTATCGCCAAATAGAGAGACGTCATTGCGAATGAGACGATGCGGCCTTGCGACGCGATTAAATCGTCAACAGAACCTTCGCCCGCGCTTCTTATCTTTTTGTTATTCCTGATCGCCGGTTGAGCTGTTCAGATAGCGGAAGAACTCATTGTTCGGATCGAGCACCAGGATATCGCCGGATTTACCCATTGACTTCCGGTAGGCGTCAATACTGCGATAAAACTCGTAGAACTCGGGATCCTGGCTGTAAGCATTGGCGTAAATTCCCGCCGCCCTGGCATCTCCTTCACCGCGAAGGATCTGGCTGTCGCGATACGCGTCAGCAAGAATAATCGTTCGCTCTTTATCTGCTTCGGACTTGCGCTGCTGCTCGGTCTCCCGACCGCCTGCGCGCAACTCCGCCGCGACACGATTACGCTCCTCACGCATTTCACGATAAACCGCATTCTTTACGTCGTCCGGAAATTCGACCTGCTTGACACGCACGTCGATGAGTTCGACACCCAGTCCCTGCGCTGTCGAGGAAGCCGTCGCAAGCATGTCACGCATCAACTCGGCACGCTCGACTGATATCGCCTGTTCGACGGTGCGCTTACCAAATTCGGTCACAATCGAGTTCTTGATGATTTCAGACAATCGGTCATTGGCAATATCTTCGAAGCCGCCCGTGGAGGTATAGAACGATACCGGATCGACGATTCGCCATTTAACAAAGAAGTCGACCTGCAATGCGCGTCGTTCCGCCGTAAAGATGCGTTCCGGCTGGTCGCTTATTGTCAGGATTCGACGCGGGAACTTGCGCACATTCTGGTAGATCGGAATCTTCCAGTGAATTCCGGGCTCATAGTTCGACTGGACGACCTCACCGACCTGTAGCTTGATTGCGTGCTCGCGTTCGTTGACGGTGAACGCGGACAAGCCGATAACGACAAACCCAAGGCCGAACACGACCAGTGCGGCAAATCTTGCATTACTCATCGCGGTTCCCTCCGAATTCGGGTCCGGGGATCTTCTGCATCTCTTTCCTCCAGCGACAGGATCTCTTCGGTTTGCGTATCCGCGGAGCGATTGACCTCCGCACCGGGTAACGTCCGGTTATTGTTACGGGTCAACTGATCCAGTGGCAGATAGAGCAGGTTGCCTCCTCCCTCAGCATCGATAAACACTTTGTTGGAGTTGCCATATATCTCCTCGATAGCCTCGAGGTACAGGCGGTCGCGCGTTACGCGAGGCGCCTTCTGATACTCGGCAAGCAATGCCTCAAAGCGCGAAGCCTCACCTTCCGCATCCCGGATGACCCGCTCCCTGTAGGCTTCGGCGTCCAGGCGAATTCGCTCTGCATTACCTCTTGCCCTTGGAATGATGTCTTTCTCGTAGGTATCGGCCTCGAGAATATATCGACTGGCATCATTCTCGGCCTGCTGTGCATCGTCGACCGCTTCCTGGACAGCACCCGGATAATCGAGATCTTCCAGGCTGATCGACGTCACTTCGATACCCGCTCCATACGCATCGAGTGTGCTCTGCACAATGACCTGGGTCCGCGGGGCTATCTGGTCACGTTGCTCGGTGACGAGGCGAATCAGCGTACTCGTACCGACCACTTCGCGAAGTGCGCTCTCAGTCACGTCCTGCAAGGTCAGCTCGGGCTCGACCACCTCGAAGCTGTACTTCACCGGGTCGGTTCGACGGTACTGTACGACCATCTGGATGAATACGTACTGGCGATCTGCCGTCAGCATTTCCGTGCGATATGGAAAGTTGTCGACCGCTTCGACGTTGACCAGGTCGACAACCTCAACCGGGTAAGGGATATGCCAGTGCAGGCCGGGCAACGTTGTTTCCGTATACGCGCCAAATCGCTGCTCGACGCCGCGCTCTGCCTGGTCCACCCGGTACAGGCCGGTCGCCAGCCAGGCGATCGCCAGCATTACGACCAGAACGTATCCGCCAGATGATCCCGGCGCTGCGCCACCGCTACCGCTACCGCCACCGAAGACGCCGGACAGCTTTCGTTGCCAGCCGCGTACAAGCTTGTCGAGCTCAATGGGCTCGCCACCCTCTTTGTTCCAGGGGTCTTTCCCGTTTCCAGATTCGTTCCAGGCCATATCTTTTAATTTCCTACTAAGCTGAAACCGCAGGCTCGTCGCGCTGCGGTTCGATCAAAACATTCGGCGACAACTTCTCCCGTTTCATGAAACGGTGGAAGTCACGTTCTTCCAATTCTATCTCCACCAGCCAGCCGCCATCATCAGCGCCTGTCTCCTGCAATACTGCACCCATGTCGAAAAGTAGTGCACGCTGACGACCCTGGCTCGCCTCAAGTCGAATAGTGCCATGAATCTTTTTCCGGCCGAGACGCCGCCCGACTGCATCCAGCAGAAGCGGAATTCCCTCGCCCGTGGCGGCAGACAACCAGACCGCTCTGCCCTCACCCCGTTGATTATTCGTGAGTCGGGGTGCTCGATCCAGTTTATCGATCTTATTGTACACCCTTATTTGTGGCACCCGGTCAGCTTCCAGCTCGCAAAGAACGGCATTGACCTGTCGTACTCGTTGCCAGCGATTGGAATCGCTGGCGTCGATGAGGTGCAGAATCAGGTCTGCCTCCCGCGCTTCCTGTAAAGTCGATCGGAACGCGGCGATCAGTTCATGGGGCAGATCGCGCACAAACCCCACGGTATCCGCCAATATGACTTCGCCGTTGTCCGGCAGTTCCAGTTTTCGCACCGTAGGGTCAAGGGTGGCAAACAGCTTGTCCTCGACATAAACGCCGGCCTCGGTCAGCGTATTGAAAAGCGTTGATTTGCCGGCGTTGGTGTAGCCCACCAGTGCCACGGTCGGAATTTCTGCCCGCACACGGTTACGGCGATTCATCGTGCGCCGGGCGTCGACCTGCTCGAGACGTTTGTTCAGCTGCCGTATGCGCTTGCCGATCAGGCGCCGGTCTGTTTCAAGCTGGGTTTCCCCCGGCCCGCGCAGACCAATACCACCTTTCTGGCGCTCCAGGTGGGTCCAGCCACGCACCAGGCGAGTTGACAGGTGCCTGAGCTGCGCAAGCTCCACCTGCAACTTGCCTTCAAAGCTCCTCGCGCGCTGCGCAAAGATATCGAGGATGAGTCCGGCCCGGTCCAGGACGCGACATTTCAGCATCTTCTCGAGATTCCGTTCCTGGCTGGGGCTTAAAGGCGCGCTCGAAATGATCAGCTCGGCGCCATGGCGAGCGACACTTTTCTGCACGTCGTCGAGTTTGCCCTTGCCAATGAAGTACCGGGAATCCGGCCGTCGACGCGAACTGACGAGTTGATCGACAATAACGGCACCTGCCGACGTCGCCAGCTCAGCAAATTCTTCGCGTTCGTTAGGAAGGGGGGGGCCGCCCGGCGATGCGTGAAGCAGAATGGCCTTCTCGCCGCTCTGTGGTCGCTCAAACAATCGCGACCTCCGGGACCTGGTATTTAGTCGTCAGAGTCACCCGCATCGCTGTCAGGGAGCGGCAGTCGGACGTTCCGCGCCGGCACGATCGTTGAAATAGCGTGTTTGTAAACCATTTGATTGACACTGTTTTTCAGTAGCACGACAAACTGGTCAAAAGAATCGACCTGGCCCTGCAATTTAATGCCATTCACCAGGTAGATGGAAACAGGTACTTTTTCCTTGCGCAAAATATTGAGGAATGGGTCCTGCAATGACTGCCCTTTAGCCATGATTGGGTCTCCTTATTATTCTTCTTTGCTTATTGTAGTTATTAAGCAAAACCTCTAATGGTCAGAAACGTCCGGTGGCGCCGGTTGCCCACATGCCCTGACCAGCCCTAGCAGTAAAAAGTTTATCACAAGGCGTTTGCGCCTTTGCCAGTTTTTATGCCTTCAACCTGTCCTCCAGGTGACTGGATATTGTGCTCACCGGATCAGTTTCAAGCGGGTTGATCGCGACCAGGTCTGACTCGCTCCGGAGCCACGTTATCTGGCGTTTGGCCAACTGTCGGGTGGCTGCAAGCGCGCGCTCCCTCGCTTCTGCAAAGTCACACTCGCCGTCGAGGTGCGCCCAGACCTGCCGATAGCCGACTGCACGCATTGAAGGGTGGGCCGATGTCAGCTTTTCCCGGGTCCTCAGGCGCGCTACTTCGGCTACGAAATCCTGGTCCAGCATGGCATCGAGGCGCCTTTCAATACGCGCGTGCAGTTCGGCGCGCGGTTCCGGGATCAGTGCAAACTTGAGAAATTGGTAGTCATCACGAGGCGCCGGTGTCGTACGGTGCCAGTCCGACAAGGTCCGATCACTGACTCGATAGACCTCCAGTGCGCGCTGGATCCTCTGGCTGTCATTCGGGTTGAGTCTCCCGGCGGTCTCGGGGTCGACCTTCGCCAGTTGCGCGTGCATTGCGGGCCAGCCAATTTCCTCTGCCTCCCGGTCGATGGCCGCACGTACGTCGTCTGCAGCCGGCGGCAGATCTGCCATGCCGTTGACGAGGCTGCGGAAGTACAACATGGTGCCGCCGACCAGGAGCGGAATTCGTCCCAGATCGTGTATGCGATCGATTTCGCGCTCTGCGTCGCGAATGAATTCGCCGGCTGAATACATTTCCTCCGGATCGATGATATCGACCAGGGCATGCGGGAAGCGCTCAAGCACGGCCGGCTCAGGCTTCGCCGTTCCGATATCCATGCCGCGATAAACGAGTGCGGAGTCGACGCTGACGAGCTCCAGCGGGAAACGTTTGCTGAGCTCGATGGCAACTTCTGTCTTGCCGGACGCCGTCGGCCCCATCAGGCAGATGACCGGAAATCTATCCAAAGGCATTACTGTCCGCGAAGAAAGAGCCGATCGAGTTCGGCGAGGCTTATGTTCGTCCAGGTCGGTCGCCCATGATTGCACTGATCGGCACGTTCGGTGGATTCCATTTCTCGTAAAAGTGCGTTCATCTCCGGCAGCGTCATGTGTCGATTGGCCCGGATGGAGTGATGGCAGGCCATGGTCGCCAGCATGTCGTGACACGTGTCCTCGACCCGATTGCTCGTCCCGGACTCCCGCAGGTCCGACAAAACATCCCTTACCAGGGCTTCGGCATCGCTTTGCTTCAGAAGAGCCGGCACTTCCCGCAACACCAGGCTGGTCGGTCCGCTGCGGTCAATGACGAGGCCCAGGCGAACGAACAGATCGGCAGAGTCCTCGGCCAGGCTCGCCTCGGCCTCGGATACCGATATCCCCGTGGGCACGAGGAGTGGCTGACGTATCACCGCCTTGTCATCAAACGATGTTTTCAGCTTTTCGTACACAATCCGTTCGTGGGCAGCGTGCATGTCGACAACCACGAGTCCTTCGTCATTCTCCGCAAGAATGTAGATACCGGCCAGCTGGGCGATCGCGAAACCGAGTGGCGGGGCAGCACCCTCCTCCGGCAGCTTCGCCTCGGTCATCGCAACATTCGTCAGCGCCTGATAGGACGTCAGCGCTTCACGAACGGCACTCGTTGCGCCGCCACTCGACGGCAGGGACATGGATGACTGCTGGTAGACCGACGAACTGATCACATTGGACGAAACAGGCAATACATCGTGACCGCCAGGCCGGGTGTCTTTTAGCAAGTGCTCGATTGCCTGCACAACAAACCCGTGCACGCTGCGACCATCCCGAAATCGCACTTCGAGCTTGGCGGGGTGTGCATTGGCGTCGACCAGCGCGGGGTCGATCGACAGGTAAAGTACATAGGCGGGAAAACGACCATGGAACAATACGTCCCGATAGGCGTGGCGCACCGCATGCTTCAGTGTCTTGTCGCTGACACTGCGCCCGTTGACGAACCAGAACTGCATATCGGCCTGGCTGCGATTAAAGGTCGGCAAACCAATAAACCCGGACAACGCCATATTGTCCGACTCGCGCTGAACGGAAATTGACTGCGCTGCGAATGCCTCTCCACAGATCCTGGTAATTCGCTGGAGGCGGCCATCATTATCCGTCGCCGCTTTCAGATTCAGCACGGAGCGACCATTGTGACTGACTGAAAACGCAACATCGGGTCGCGCAAGCGCAAGGCGCCGAATCCACTTGTCGATGTGTCCGAATTCCGTGCGTTCCGTGCGCAGGAATTTGCGCCTTGCCGGTGTATTGTAAAAAAGATCGTGTATTTCGACTGACGTACCGGGCGGATGCGCGGCCGGAATCAACTCGCTGACCTGGCCATTGTCGGCGTCGATCTGCCACGCAGATTCCCCGGTATTCGAAATGAGGCTCAAGCGCGCAACGGACGAGATGCTGGGCAGTGCTTCGCCACGAAACCCAAGCGACACCACGGCCTCAAGGTCGTCAAGACTGCTGATCTTGCTGGTTGCGTGACGCGACAGCGCGAGCGCCATCTCATCCCCCGGTATTCCGCCACCGTCGTCACGAATTCGAATCAACTTTTGCCCGCCTGCCTGGATATCGATGCTGATGGCGTGAGCGCCTGCGTCGAGACTGTTTTCCACCAGCTCTTTGACTACGGATGCCGGACGTTCGACAACCTCGCCGGCGGCGATTTGATTGATCAAGTGTCCGGGAAGCTGACGGATGGGCATCGGGGCATTCTATGCCATCGTGCCTTCTCGCGTCGCGTTTACAGTCGGCGAATTGCAGAAGCAGCAACGACTGCGCTGCGCCGAGGTCGAAACACGCTGCCTGGTCGAGGGCTTAAGTGCCGGCGTAGACGGGGATCTTCAGTGTCTGGCCAATGCGCACAATGTCACTGGACAGCCGATTGGTCGTCCTGATGGCGGACATGCTGACGTTGTAGCGCTCTGCAATCTCGCTCAGCGTGTCGCCCCGCGTAATGACGTGACTCACCTGTTGCGTCAGGCTGCGCCTCTGGTTCATCGCGATCAGCGTATTGGGCGGCGGATTCTCATAAAAATAATTGCGTACGCCAGCGAGGATGGCCTTCGCAAGCTTGTCCTGGTGGGTTCTGCTACGCAGCAATCTCTCTTCATCCGGATTCGAGATGTAGGCCGTTTCCACAAGTATGGATGGAACGTCCGGTGACTTTAAGACCAGGAAACCCGCCTGCTGCACGGTACTCCGATGAACTTTGCCGATCCGGGCAAGCTGGTCGATGACGTCGCTACCGACATCGAGGCTCGCACTCAATGCAGCATTCTGTGACAGGTCCAGCAATACTGATGCGAGCACCGGGTCCTTGTCGGACAGCGACACACCGCCAACCAGGCTGGATGCGTTTTCCCGCTCTGCCAGGCGTTTGGCAGCCTCGTCACTTGCGCCCTTGAGCGACAGCACGTAAACCGATGCGCCGCGCGCGCGACGATCGTCAACAGCATCTGCATGAATGGAGACAAACAGGTCGGCGTTCGCGCGGCGGGCAATTTCCATGCGTGCGCGATGATCGACATAAACGTCGCGATCGCGAATCAGCACCGCTTTCATGCCGGGTTCTGCATTGATTCGGTTTGCGAGGTTCTTGCTGACGATCAACGCAATATCTTTTTCCCGGGTTTTGCCACGGCCAACGGCACCGGGATCACGCCCGCCGTGGCCCGCATCGACCGCCACGACGATGTCACGTCCCCGCCCATGCTCGTCGGATGCGCGTTTGACAGCACGCGTGTTGCCCTCCTGCTGAAGATCGATGACAAGGCGCTCACCATACTTGTCATTGGGCCCCGCAGTGAAACTCCGCGATCGTACTGCCTGGTTGAGATCCAGGACGACGCGAAGCTGACCATTGGCGCGCGATCCTGTCCGAATGGACCGAATTGCGCCGCCACTGGGCAAATTCCGCAACGAATCTGCCAGGCGTCCGTCCTTGAGATCCACAACCAGCCGATCAGGTCCGCGCAGGGTAAATATGCTGTGCTGTACGGGCCCGCTCAGGTCGAGGACCACACGAGTGCGACCGTCCTCAGACCAGAGTCTGACGTTTTCGACAGTGGTCGCAGCCTGCACGCCGGATGACGCAAGCAGGACCAGTGCAATGAGTGTCAATCGCCCAATGAAGCTCATGCAGTACGGTGGATCTTTTAGCCACAGAGTATCCAGCCAGTATACGAATCCTGAGAGAAATTCCAATATTTCATTTAAATATTAATGAGATATCGAAACTAATTAAGGTTTATTCCTTGCAACAGGGCAACGCCACGCTCACTGGTGCCGCAAATTGCAGCACGCCGACCCTCCCCGTCGTAGCTGAGTGTTATCAACAGATCGGCTTGCGCGTCGATACCCGGTATTCGCTCGGGCCACTCCACGATACGCAGGCCCTCGGCCAGGTCGTCCCAGCCCAGGAATTCAAGCTCATCAGCGGAACTAATTCTATATAAATCAATATGATAGACTGAGAATGAGCGAAAATCATAAGGCTCGACCAGCGTGTAGGTCGGGCTCGGCACCGCCCCGGCGTGGCCGAAAGCCCGCAGCATCGACCGCGCCAATGTCGACTTGCCCGCACCCAGGTCACCTTGCAGCAGGATCAACCATCCCGCGGGCGATGCAGACAGCGCCCCGGCAAGGTCGGCGCCAAGCTGAATCGTCGCCGTCTCATCCGCCAGAGTCACCCGCCGGGTCAGTGATTGACCCACGAACGAATCTCCGCAATGACGTCCGAGGCAATGAGCCCGCGCTCGCCGCGCACAGCCGCGTTATCGCCTGCCCGCCCGTGTACCTGCACACCGACGACTGCCGCTGATTCCGCGGAAAGCTTCTGGGCGCGGAGTCCCGCAATAATGCCGGTTAGCGCATCGCCCATGCCGCCACTTGCCATGCCCGGGTTGCCGGCACTGCAGAGCCAGGGTGGACCGCTTTCTGCCGACACCAGCGTGCCGGCTCCCTTGAGGACTACCGTGCCACCGAATTTGTCGACCAGTGCATTGAGTGCGGCAGGCCGATCGGCCTGTACATCGGCCGCAGACTTGCCGAGCAAGGTGCCTGCCTCCCCCGGGTGCGGGGTCAGGATCGTGTCATTGTGCCCGCACCCCACCTCGGTCAGCAGGTTGAGCGCGTCGGCGTCAACAACGACGGATTTACCAGACTGGAATACGGCGCTTAGCAGCGAATGCGCCCATTCATCCCGTCCCAGGCCGGGTCCGACGGCAACCACCGTGGCGCGATCCAAAAGTGGCGCAAGGTCTTCGCTGCGATTGACACCATGGCACATCAGTTCCGGCCGGCCAGCCGATAACTGACGACTGTGGTCGGGGTGGGTCGCGACACTGACCAGTCCCGCGCCGGTCCGGAGTGCCGCCTCGCCACAGAGCCGCACCGCACCTGCCATACCGGGTGCACCCCCAACAATCAGAACGTGTCCGTATGTGCCCTTGTGCGCGATTCGATTGCGCCGCGGCAGCGCCTGTCGAACGACACTGTCGTCAATGCGTCGAAACACCGCCGCTTCCCCTGCCAGGCACCGGCCTGGAATATCCAGCCCGTCAAACAAGCGCTTGCCGGCAAGCTCTGCGCCGGCACCGAGAAACAAGCCGCTTTTCAAACCGACAAAAGTGACCGTGACATCAGCCTGAACCGCAACACCCATCACTTTGCCGGAATCGCCATGCAGCCCCGATGGCATGTCGAGCGCAAGAACCGGGGCCGAATGCGCGTTGATCTGCTCGACGACCGCTGCAAAAGCGCCCTCGACATCCCGCTCGAGTCCGCTCCCGAGCAAACCATCGACCAGCAGATCCGCATCGGCGTCCAGCGCCCCTTCACCGGCCGTTACGACGCCGCCTTGCGCAGCAAAGTCCGCGTAAGCGGTCGCCGCATCACCGGTCAGGTCGTCGGGTGAAGACATTGCGAGAACGGATACGGCAAGCCCCTCTTTCGCTGCAAGGCGTGCGACAACATAACCATCGCCGCCATTGTTGCCGCTGCCACAAACCACCTGCCAGCGGCCGGCATCCGGGAAATGTGTGCGAGCGGCTGCCACAGCAGCGGCACCTGCGCGGGTCATAAGGGAGTAGCCGCTGATACCCTCACCGTCGATCGCGGCGCGGTCGATATTCCTGACGCTTTTTACGGAGTAGATTTCTCCGGGCAGACACACGGTTGCTTTGCCTCCGGGACCGGGTTTTCAACGATGGGTGCTGGATCGAAGGATGCCTTTATACTGCCAGAATGCAAGCACCCCGTGGACCACAATGACAGGACTTTCCGGCGACATTGACGAACGCGCGCTTGTTACCGATATCAAGCGCTGGGGCAATGAGCTTGGCTTCCAGCAGGTCGGGATTTCGGATATCGACCTCGTAAAGGCAGAGAAGCGCCTGAATCACTGGCTGGACAAAGGGTTTCACGGTGAGATGGGCTACATGTCCGCACACGGCCTGAAGCGCAGCCGACCGCCGCTCCTGGTCAAG
>CAZVWF010000055.1:0-18626 GCA_964630795.1 uncultured Woeseia sp.
CCGACCGAATTCACGTTCTTTGACAGTCATCTCAACACGGGTCTGGATTGGGAAACGGTGACGGCGGCACCGCTCGAGGCAATCGAGGAATCGCCCCTGGTGCTGGCGCGAGTTTCTGCGTGGGATCCGGTACGACAGGAAGAAGTGTTTCGAATCGACAGCGGCAGTAACTGGAATGCCGGTCTGTTATCGACAGCGGGCAACCTGATTTTCCAGGGTGAGGCGAGCGGCGAGTTTGCCGCCTATCGTGCGGACAATGGCGAGCAGTTGTGGTCTGCACATGCGGGCACCGGTATCCAGGCTGCGCCGGTCAGCTATGAAGTCGATGGCGAGCAATACGTAACGGTGGTCGGTGGCTGGGGCGGCAGTCTCGGCCTGTTTCATGGTGATCCCGGACCGAGCGAAACCCAGGAGGCGATTGGTCGCGTGTTGACGTATAAGCTTGGCCCGGCCGAGGCCGCGTTGCCTCCGGTTGAAGTTGTCGAGTTACGCGTGCCCGATATCGCGGACACGGATGCATCGGAAGACACCATTCGTCACGGCGCGGCGCTGTATCTCGAACGCTGCTCCTGGTGCCATGGTTACGACGCGAAAGGCAATGGTTCGTACCCGGACCTTCGCTATTCTGCCTCGGCGACGCACAGCATCTGGAACGCAATTCTGCTGGAAGGCGCCTATCTTCCCAGGGGCATGCCGTCGTTCGGGGGCGTTCTTAGCGAAGAAGATGCGCAGGCGATTCGTGCTTACATCATTCGCGAAGGCCGCGCGATCGACTCGGAGTGAGGCTGCCCGCTAACGATGCTACAGATTCCTGTCATCGATCTTGACCCCGATACTGATAATTCGGCAACGATGCAGGCGGTCGAAAGCGCCTGTCGCGACGTTGGCTTCATGTATGTCGTCAATCATGGCATCCCGATGGAGACAATCGCCGCAATTCGCGATGCGGTGATCGGCTATTTCCAAAGGCCGTTGACGACAAAGCTTCGTGATCGAATTACGCGTGATAACTATCGCGGATACATACCCACAGGATTCTTCAGTCCGGCAGGAAGCGGTACGGCAGCCGATTGTTATGAGGGCTACAAGCTGCACGTCGAAGTGGATGAAGATGACGAGATACGGCGGCAGTGCGACCTGTACGGCCCTAACAAGTGGCCATCGGCGCCGGAAGGATTCGCCAGAGATGTCACGCATTACTGGCATGCCTGCGACGCAGTAGCTGATCGATTGCTTCGTCTGATGGCCGGACCGCTGGGGGTGGATCCCGGGTGGTTCGCTGGCCTGTTTGCGTCGCCATTGACCAACATGACCTTGCTGCACTACCCGGTGCAGGATGGTGACGGCTTCGGCATTCATCCGCACAAGGATACGGATGCGCTCACGATTCTGGCTGGCGACCAGGTTGCCGGCCTCATGGTGCGTTGCCGGGACGAGGAAGCGTGGATCGATGTCGATCCGCCGGCGAATGCACTGGTCGTCAATATCGGCGACATGCTGGAGTTGTGGTCGGGTGGCTCCTTTGTCTCGACGCCGCACAAGGTTGTCAACCGGACCGGAACCGAGCGGTACAGCTTCCCGTATTTCGCAGTGCCACGCCACGACGTCGTCGTGTCCCCGCTGCGCGAACCCCAACCGGGCTTCGAGCGAGATGACGTACACGTCGGCGACGTTTCCCGTGAGGTTTGGCGGACCAACTGGCCAGATGCCGTGCCACACGCTACGGGCTTCGATCTCGGGACGCTGGAAGACTGACGGTCCGTCATCCACGTCCGCCTCGATATACGGCCCGGCGTAATCAGCGCTTTTCAATTGATCGCAGATTAGTGACTATACCGCCTTCGACTGATTCGCCGGGGTGGCATCTTGTTTGGAACCTGGGACTGGATCATCGTCGGTGCCTATATCGTCGGCACGACGCTGGTTGGTCATCACCTGAAGGGCAAACAGCACAGCACGCGTGATTTTTTTCTCGGCGGCCGCAGTTTGCCGTGGTACGCGGTCACTGCATCCACGATTGCAACCACGATCAGCGCGGTCACCTTTATCGGAGTGCCGGCTCTCGTGTATGCAGTCGACGGCAACTTCGTCTACCTGCAACTCGCCATCGGCGGCATCATCGCCAGGATTCTCGTGGCGCGGTTTCTCGTTCCGCTTTACTACGAGAAAGAGTTCTATAGTCCGTACGAGTACATGGAGGATCGGCTCGGCCCGGTCGTCGGTCGCATAACTGCGGGCCTGTTTTTTCTTGGCGGGATTCTCGGTCAGGGCGTCAGGGTTTACGCGACGGCGCTGGTGCTGGAGCTGATAACCGGCTGGAGTCTCACCGAGAGCATTGTGCTCATTGCGTTGTTCTCGATCCTCTGGACGTGGATGGGCGGGATTGCTGCGGTTATCTGGACCGATTTCGTGCAGTTTTTCATCCTGATCGCCGGGGGTATCGCCGCGCTGGTGTTCGTTGCCGGCGCGCTGCCCGACGGCTGGACGACGTTGACGCTGGTCGGCGAGCAATACGACAAATTCCGCTTTTTCGATTTTTCCACGGACCCGCGGGTTGCCTTCACGTTCTGGGCGGCGCTTATCGCAATGCCGTTCCAGAATGTCGCTGTGTATGGCACTGATCATCTCTTCGTTCAGCGCTTGTTGTGCTGTAAGAGCCAGCAGGAAGCGCAAAAGGCCGTTCTCTGGAGCACCCTGGGCGAACTGGTGCCGGTGTTGATGTTGACGGTCGGTGCCGGGTTGTATGCGTTCTACCAGTTTCAGGAGCTACCGCCCGGGCTCGCTGCACAGGTGGCGGAGCGCGGTGATCGCATCTTCCCGGCCTTCATCATCACGGAGATCCCGACCGGCCTGAAAGGGCTGTTGATCGCCGGCATCCTGAGCGCGGCGATTTCAAGTCTCGACTCCATCCTCGCCGCGCTGTCGCAGATTTCACTCACGATGTTCTACAAGCCGTTCATTCGTCCGAACGCCGACGAACCGCATTTGCTGAAAGTGTCGCGGTTGTTCGTGATCTTCTGGGGTGCCGTGCTGGCCCTGATGGCCTGGCAGTTCTCCGCAACCCAGCTTGATATCGTGACGTTGGCGTTCTCGATGACGACCTACACCTGGGGGCCGATGCTGGGCCTGTTTTTACTGAGTATGCTGGCCGTTCGTTACCGTGTCAGCGGTGTTGGCTGGAGCGTCATCGCCAGCATTATCGTTGTCCTGGTCATCAACGAACCGGAAATCCTCAATCCGCTGTTCGGCACCGTGTTTACCAGCCCGCTGCTCGCCTGGCCGTGGTTGTTCCCGATCGGCTCGTTGATTTGCGTTACGCTGTCCCTCAGGGGGAGAAAGATGGAGCGAGTTTCTTGAAAAAACTGACTGTGATTCTATTCGCATGTCTGGCGGCTGCATGTTCGAGCGTACCGATGATCGATTCGCCGTCGACGAACGAGGACAGCCGTATCCAGCTGCTTATCCTGCATTTCACGTCGGAAGATTTCGCGGAGTCGATGCGATTGCTGGCAACACCCGTGCGCTTCCGGGTCAGTGTGCATTACGTCGTACCCGAACCCGGTGATGACACGTATCCACGAGACAAGCTGGTCGTTCATCGGCTGGTCGACGAATCTCGGCGGGCGCGCCACGCTGGCATCAGTTACTGGGCTGGTCGGCAAAACCTGAATGATGCGTCGATCGGTATCGAGATCGTCAATCGTTCAGCCTGCGTCAGCCGCAACCCCGACGCTGAAGAGCCCGAGCCAGAGGACCAGGACTGCACGTTCCTGGATTACCCGGAAGAACAACTCCAGCTCGTCATCGACCTGTGCAAGGACATCCTGGCGAGAAACCCGGAGATCGATCCTGTGGATGTCATCGCACATGGCGATATTGCATCCAACCGTCGCGTGGATCCCGGGCCGCTATTTCCCTGGAAGCGTCTCTATGAAAATGGCATCGGCGCCTGGTACGACGACGAAACGGTCGAGCGCTACCGACTGGACCTGGCGAAGAATCCACGTGCGATCGATTTCCTGCAACGCGCGCTCAACCTGTACGGATATGATCTCGATATCAGTGGCGAAAACGACGTCCGGAGTCGTTTCGCGGTGCGCGCCTTTCAGATCCACTTCCGCCCGGAGAAATACGACGGAATTTTCGACCGGGAGACAGCCGCCATCCTCCTGGCGCTGCTCGAAAAGTATCGTCCCAATCGCCTGGACTCGCTGCTGCAGGACGCGACCGGCTAGGCGCGCACAAATTCCGACGGATGCTGCCGGTATCCCCTGAATATGTTGCTGGTCAATGTCCCGCACTCATGCGCCTTCATTAACACTGCGGCAATGGCCATAATGCGTTAGCAATGCAGCACAAAAAGCCCATCGACGAAAAGACCGGCTTCGACGTCAACGAAGAATTCGAGCGCTTTGATCAGCGCTATGACATCTACTGTCGTTCAGACTGGGATCCGGAGATTCAGAGCAAGAACGCGACAGACTTTTTCGCGGGCTACTACATGCCCAATGCCAGGGCGCGAAAGGCGGACGGCTTCAGCCAACTCGACTACGCGATTCGCAATGCCTCCTGGCATGTCTCCAACGTGATTCGGGACCTGCGGCGCGAGAGTGATGACCGCAAGGAAGGGTTTTTAGACACGTTCACTGCTCACGAGGAAGGCTGGGCTGAGCCGTATCCATTTGAGTCCGCGGAAGCGGCGACAGAAAATCTCAAACGTGCAGCCGACGTTATGGGTATCGGCCTGCTCGGCGTTTGTGAGTATGACGAGCGCTGGATCTACGCCGGGCGCTATAGCGAGAAGACACAGGAATCCAAACCGGTCGACATTCCGGAGGACCTGCCCAATGTCATCGTGATAGCTGAACCGATGGACTTTGGCCTGACGGAGACCGTGCCGTCCGCGCTTTCGGGTTCCGCCACCGGAATTGGTTACACGCATGACACGGTCGTGTTGCTGATGTTGACGCAATACATTCGAAATCTCGGTTATCGCGCGGTTGCATCGATGAATGACTCGGCGCTCGCGATCCCGCTTGCCGTCCAGGCCGGGCTGGGCGAGGTTGGTCGCCACAGCATGCTGATTACCGAGAAGTATGGTCCGCGACTGCGACTTGGCAAGATCTTCACCGATATGCCGCTTGTGATCGACGAGCCGAAGCGGTTTGGCGTCAGGGAGTTTTGCGACATCTGCCAGCGTTGCAGTTCAGCCTGTCCGCCGAAAGCCATTCCCGCCGGTGAGCCGTCCCGCGAGGCCTGCAGTGTGTCCAATTTGAAGGGCATCCTGAAATGGACGACCTGGGCCGAGAAGTGCTTCAAGTTCTGGGCAGGACAGAACTCGGACTGCTCGATCTGCATCCGCGTCTGTCCCTACAACCGGGACTTCAGCAAGTGGTGCAACCGGCTCTGGCGCCGACTCGCAGGAACCCGCTTGCGCGGCCTGATGTTGCGCCTCGACGTCTGGCTGATCGATCGGCAGAGGCGATCGTCTGCTAGCTGGTGGCTCAGGCGAGGTTAAATACAAATACCACGCCGATGGCAAGCGGTGCAATCACGCGTACCAGTAGCATCCAGAGTTTGAACATTGCGCCGTCTTCCAGGCCGATCTCGTCGAGTGAGACCTCGCGCGAAACCCACCAGCCGACAAAGATCGCATACAGGGCGCCACCAATTGGCATGATGACGCGCTGGACGATGTAGATTGTAAGGTCGAAAGGGTTCATGTTGGCGAAGGTCTCGAACATGCCGAGCGGCCGCACATCTGCCCAGTCCGAAAACGACAGGATGGTCGTTACACCGAACAGGAAGCTGCCCGTACCGGTCATGATCGCTGCCTTGGTACGTGAAATGTTCTTCGCCTCTTTCGCGCGCGCGGTCATCGTTTCCAGCATGGAGAGCAGCGACGTTAGTGCCGCGAAGATCAGCATCAGAAAGAACGCCGCACCGATTATCGAACCGCCCGGCATCTGGGCGAACGCGGTCGACAAGGTGACGAATAACAGGCCTGCACCTTCTGTCGGGTCCAGCCCATAGGCAAAGACGATCGGGAATATCGCCAGGCCTGCGAGAATGGCAACCAGCGTATCACCACCGGCAATCGCAATCGCAGACCGGAACAGGTTGACGTCCTTCGGCAGATACGCCGAGTAAGTCAGCACCCCGCCGACGCCGACATTGACGGAGAAGAATGCCTGCCCGACCGCCGCCAGAACGATTTCCGGCGTCAGCTTCGAGAAATCTGCTGCAAACAGGAAGGTATAGGCGGTTGCGGCATCGCCCGTAATGCCCGCATAGATCACCAGCAATACGAGTGTAATCAACAAAGCAGGCATGGCGATCCGGACGACGCGTTCCAGGCCGACTTTCACTCCGCGTGTCACGATGAAGATCGTGATGCCGGAGAACGCGGTATGCCAGAACAACATCCTGCCGGGACTGGCGAGAAACTCACCGAAATCAGCGCCAACCTGCTCGGGTGACAGCCCGTTCATGGCGCCGGAAACGATCTTGAAGAAGTACGCTGCGCACCAGCCGGCGATGACGCTGTAAAAACCAAGGACCATGAAGAGTGCGAACAACCCCATCCAGCCAACGATTGACCAGCGGCCGGAGGCACCGACCTGTTCTGCCATCGATTTAATGGCAGACGGGGCACTCAATCTTGTCTGGCGACCAATAATCATTTCCGCCAGCATGATCGGGGTCGCGACCAGCAGGATCGCCAGGATGTAGACGAGAATAAACGCGCTACCACCGCTTGCGCCGACGTTGGCCGGGAACTGCCAGATGTTGCCGAGGCCGACGGCGGCGCCGATTGAGGCCAGAACAAAGGCCAGGCGGCCCGACCAGCTTTCAGTTGTTTGAGTGCTCACAGGCGACTTCTCATTATTGTTGGTTGCGCTAACTATATGACAGCATGGCCGAAAGCGCGAAATACCCGGCAGGCTCGACACCCCGGGTCCGTTCGTCGAAAGTCTGAACCAAGGGCCGGATTTCTGTTCATAATGCCGACTATCTCCACCGTTTAGGGGTTGCATCGTGTCTGATCGGATGAGCCAGGTATGGCACCTGCCACTGCTGCTTTTTTTCATTGCCGCATCGGCGGTCGCGGACGATGACATCGCGAACCGCATCAATATCGACTACGAACTGTTCCGGCTCGATAACGGATTGACGACCATCGTCCATCCGGATCATTCAACCCCAACGGTTTATGTCGGTATCTGGTACGGCGTTGGGTCCAAGGACGAACCGCCCGGCCGGACCGGGTTTGCCCACCTCTTCGAGCACCTGATGTTTCAGGGCACGGAGAACCGGGAAGGCGAGTACTTTGCGCCGTTCACCAAGGCCGGTGCGACGGGCATGAACGGCACGACCTCCGAAGACCGGACCAATTACTTTGCAACGGTTCCGACCGGGGCGCTGGACATGGCACTCTGGATGGAAAGCGATCGCATGAGCAATCTCCTCGGCGCGGTCACGCAGGAAGCGCTGGATGAACAGCGGGGCGTGGTGCAGAACGAAAAACGGCAGGGCGAAAACCGGCCCTATGCCGGCGTGTACGATCGCGTGCGCGCCAATGTTTATCCGGCAGGACATCCGTACCGTCATTCCGTCATCGGATCGATGGAAGATCTCGATGCGGCATCGCTGGAGGACGTGCATGAATGGTTCGACACGTACTACGGCGCCAGCAACGCGGTACTCGTATTGTCCGGCGACGTTGACGTCGCAACGGCGAAGGAGAAGGTGACGCATTTCTTCAGCGGCGCACCGGCCGGGATTCCACTCGTAAAGCCGCAACAGTGGATTCCGGAGATCCGGGAAAATCGCAAGGAAATCCTGTACGACCGTGTTGGCCAGATCCGGATCAGCCGTACCTGGGCGTTGCCCAATCTGAAAGATCGCGACACGACACTGATGTACCTGGTCAACGAAACGCTGGCAAACAACAAGAATGCACCGCTGCAGAAGCGCCTGGTCGACGACATGCAACTCGCTACTGGCCTGCGTGGCGGCGCCTACGGCCAGGTGATCAATGGAGAGAACAACCTGACGATCAATTTGCGCAATGGTGTCGATCCTGAAGCGGTCATTGCGGTAGTCGATGAAGTCATTGCTGCATATCTCCAAGAAGGACCGGACGCGCAGATTCTCGAGAACGCCAAGCTCGGTATCAATATGTCGATGCTGAGTTCAATGGAGAGCAAGTCCAGCATGGGTCGAATGCTCGCAGAGGGGCAGCTCTATACGAACGATCCGCTGTGGGTGAAACAGGAACTGGCCTGGCTCAATGAAGCGACTGCGGAAGATGTGAAGGCAGTCGCCAATCGCTGGTTGTCGCGCGGCCACTTCGAAATTACCGTGTTGCCGTTCCCGGAGTATGTGACCGGCGAAGACGCGGTTGATCGATCAGCGGTGCCGGTAGTTTCCGATGTTTCCGGTATTCAGTTTCCGGAGATCAATACGGCCACGCTGGATAACGGAATGCAGGTGGTCGTCGCACGGAGTGGTGAACTGCCTTTGATAGACGTTGCGATTCGGGTCGGTACTGGCAACATGGCCGATGCGCCGGACGCGCCCGGCATTTCCGACGCCGTGTTCGCACTGATGCAACGAGGCACTGAGCGCTGGGATGCCAACGAACTGGCGGCTGCAAAAGACCGTATTGCGATGGATTCGCAGATGTCCGCGAACATCGAGAACAGTTCCTTCGGCTACCGTATCCTGAGCGGCAATTTACAGGCGTCGCTCGACATCGCGGCGGAAGTGCTCGAAAACCCGACGTTCCCGGAAGAGGAACTGGTCAAATTCCAGCAACAGGTTCTCGCTTACCTGGCGAACATACAGCGCAACCCGGCGCGAAACGCGACCGGCTTGTATCGACGCGCACTCTATGGGGCCGATCATCCGCTGGGCGGTGTATGGACGCCTGATCTTGTCGAAAACCTTAACCGCGGGCGCATCGAGGATTTTCATGCGCGTGAAATTGCGCCCGACAACATGACTGTGTTCATGATCGGCGACATTGACATCGACACGGCAACTGCGGCCCTCGAAGTATCTTTTGGCCGCTGGCGCGCAAAGAACGCGTCCGCAAAGCGTCCGGTTGGTGCGGCGATTTCATCCGGGCCGCGCGTCATCCTCGTCGACCAGCCCGGTGCGCCGCAAAGCACGATTCGTGCAGGCCACTCGCTCGCGCCGTTCGATGCCGAGAGTAATACGGAGCTGACCGTCGTCAACGGGGTATTCGGCGCCGATTTCGAGGCACGCATTAATATGAATTTGCGCGAGGACAAGGCGTGGTCCTACGGTATGAGCTCGGGCATCCTGAGGGTGGCGACCGGCGATCAGGCACTGGTCGTCGCTGGCAGCGTCCAGACCGACAAGACGATGGAGAGCCTGCAGGAGATCATGCGTGAGTACACAGAGTACGTGACTACACGTCCGGCAACGCCGGCGGAACTGGAGCGTGTCAAACTCAATCGAACGCGTTCGCTGCCCGGTCGCTTCGCCTCGAAGCGTGGTTTCCTGAGCAGCATGATCGCGTCTGATTCTTACGGTCTGCCGTATGACCATGCCGAAAATACGGCGGCACGTGTTGAGGCGGTAACGCTGGAAGGGGTCAACAATCGTGCGCGAGACGTCATCAGGCCGGACGAATTGACTTGGGTAATTGTCGGCGATCTCGACGAGATAGAACAAAAGGTTCGGTCGTTGAATTACGGACCCGTGGAAATCTGGGACGGATTCGGCAACCGTTTGCGTTAGTTGCCGGCCGCTGTTCGACCGCGTGCGATTGTTGGAGGGCAGGGATTCCCGAAGCAAGCACCCAGGTAGATCATCCGTCCAGAAAGATCGTCGCCGGGTGCTCCAGCATCTCCCGAATGTCCTGAATCATCGCGGCCGCATCGTAGCCGTCGACAAAACGATGGTCGAATGACGACGACAGATTCATCATCTTGCGAACGGTTATCTGGCCGTCGACAACGACAGGCCGGTCGACCGCACGATTGACGCCAATAATTGCGACCTCGGGCAGATTAATGACGGGCGTCGAAACGATGCCGCCCAACTTGCCGAGGCTGGTGATCGTGATGGTCGATCCTGAAAGCTCGTCTTTCTTCGCAGTGTTATTGCGCGCCGCCTCGGATACTCGTTTGATCTCGGCGGACAGGTCTTCGATCGACAGCGATTCGGCGTTGCGGACAACCGGTACCTTGAGTCCATCCGGCGTCTGAGTTGCGATACCGAGATGCACCGCACCGTGGCGCAGGAGAACATTCTTGTTCTTGTCGTAGGTGGTGTTGCATCGCGGGAAGCTTCGCAATGCCCGAATCAGCGCGAGTCCCAGGAAAGGTAACAAGGTCAGTCGATCAGCCTTGTCTGCCTTTTTGTTGTTTAGGTGTTGCCGAAGCGCTTCGAGCGCCGTGATGTCGATTTCCTCGACATAGGAGAAATGCGGCACTTCGCGATTGGCTTCGGTCATGCGCTCTGCGATGACGCGTCGCAGCCCGATGACCTTCACTTCCCCGGTCTTCTCCGGCGTCCTGGCAATGGTGGCAGGCGCCGCGCTGCCCTGCATGCCCTGAACGTGCTGCTCGAAATCCTGGCGCAAAATCCTGCCGCCGGGACCGGACCCGGTGATCGTCGCCAGGTCAATACCTGCCTGTTTGGCGCGTCGTCGAATGGCCGGGGACGTGATGACCTTGTCTTCCTTCGCGGTCGCCACGGCGGGCCTGGTTTCGGGGGCTTCCGGTGCCGGTGCTCCGGGTGCAGCGGCCGCACTGGCATCGGTTTCGAACACTACGAGTGCTTCGCCAACCGCAATCATGTCGCCGGGCTCGCCGGCCAGAGATTTGACCGTTCCGGATACCGGCGAATTGAGCTCAATGGCGGCCTTGTCCGTCATCATCGTGCCCAGAACGGCATCTTCGCTGACGACATCGCCGACCTTGACGTTCCACTCGCCAATCTCGGACTCGACCGTACCTTCTCCAAGGTCCGGGAGTTTGAATATGTACTCGCTCATCCCGCCTCCATGACCTTGCGGATGCCCGCGGCAAGATGCTTCTGGCCGGGGAAATACTGCCACTCAAACGCGTGCGGGTACGGCGTGTCCCAGCCTGCGACGCGCTCAATCGGTGCCTCGAGAAAATAAAAGCACTCTTCCTGCACTGAAGTGACGAGTTCTGCACCGAAACCGGAATACCGCGTGGCTTCATGGGCGATCAGGCAGCGGCCTGTCTTCTTGACGGATTCAGTCAGTGTCGTCGTGTCGAGCGGTGAGAGTGTTCTGACATCGACCACTTCGGCATCGACACCAACGCGTCTGGCGACCGCCCGTGCCACGTGAACGAGCGTGCCATAAGTGATGATGGTCAGTTCCTCCCCTTCCTCAACAATCTCGGCGGCCCCCAACGGTACGGTGAAATAGTCATTCGGCACGTCCCCCTTGGGATGCGAGGTCCACGAGACTGCCGGTTTGTCGGGATCGCCGTCGAAGGGGCCGTTGTAAATTCGTTTCGGCTCGAAGAACACGACCGGGTCGTCGGATTCGATCGCGCTGATAAGCAGGCCTTTTGCATCATAGGGATTGGACGGCATGACGACCTTGATGCCGCTGATATGCGTAAAGATGGCCTCCGGCGATTGTGAGTGCGTCTGGCCGCCACGAATACCGCCACCGCAGGGTGTCCTGATTGTGACCGGTGAAAAGTACTCGCCGCCACTTCGATAACGAATCCTGGCCAGCTCGCTTACGATCTGGTCAAAGCCGGGATAGATGTAATCGGCAAACTGAATTTCGGCGACCGGTCGCAAACCATTCAGGCCCATGCCGATGGCTGTACCGATGATGCCGCCTTCGGCGATAGGTGCATCGATGACCCGGTGCTCTCCGTACCTTCGCTGCAAACCGTCGGTGCAGCGGAACACACCGCCGAAATAGCCAACGTCCTCGCCCAGGAGGACAACGTTCGGGTCCTTGTCCATAACGACGTCGAGTGCCGAGCGAATCGCTTCAATCATGTTCATCTGCGCCATGATCAGGACTCGTTGCCGCTTTCGAGCGCCAGCATTTCACGACGCTGTTTCTCGAGATGCTCCGGCATCTCGGCGTATACATCGTCAAACATTTCGGTCGGGTTCAGGAACGGCCCTTCAGTCATCGTTCCGTAAGTTCGGGCTTCCTTCCACGCACTGGCTACTTTCCCGGTGTATTCCTCGATAACCGCCTGGTGCTGCTCTTCCGACCAGTGACCCTCAACGATGAGATGCTGTTTCAGCCGCTCGACCGGGTCACCAAGCGGAAAGGCCTCCCATTCGTTTTTCGGCCGATACTTCGAGGGGTCGTCACTCGTTGAATGTGCGCCGCCCCGATAGGTGACATGCTCGATGACGGTCGGGCCGCCGCCGCGGCGCGCACGATCGGCTGCCCACAGGGTTGCGGCATAGACTGCGAGGAAATCGTTGCCGTCGACGCGGATTCCCGGAATGCCGAGGCCGATACCACGGGCAGCGAAGGGTCGACGCTCGCCGCCGGCAAATCCCTGGAAGGTCGATATTGCCCACTGGTTATTGACGATGTTAAGAATCACCGGCGCCTGGTAGACCGCCGCAAAGGTCAGTGCGTAATGAAAATCTGCTTCCGCGGTGCTGCCGTCGCCCAGCCACGATGCCGCGATGTGATCTTCGCCCTTAATTGCAGCGGCCATCGCCCAGCCGACGGCATGTGGATACTGCGTGCCCAGGTTGCCGGATAACGAAAAGATGTTGGCATCCTTGTTGTGATAAAGGATCGGCAATTGTCTTCCCTTGCACATGTCGCGGGTGTTGGATAAGCACTGGCACATCATGTCGACGAGACGGGTGCCGCGATACAGGAACAGCCCGGTGTTTCGGTACGACGGAAAGCACATGTCGCCGGCACGCAAAGCCATACCTTGCGCAATCGATACGGCTTCCTCGCCAAGCGACTGGAGGTAGAAGCTGATCTGTCCCTGTCGCTGGATTTGCCAGAGGCGCTGGTCGAAGACGCGATTAAGGAGCATCCAGCGCAGGCCGATTTGCAGCTTGCCCGGGTCGAGCTTGGGGTCCCAGTCGCCCTGTGCACGGTGGTCTTCATCCAGCACGCGAACAAGTTCGAGACTCAGGTGTTCGATGTCGCGCGTCCGTGCATCGATGGGCGGACGGTCCACACTGCCGGCAGGCGACAGGTTCAGGTAGCTGAAGTCCGGCTTGTCGCCGGGCCGTGCGGACGGGTGTGGAATATGAAGTCTGGATTTTCCAGCCATGGGGATCCCTGCGTACCTGTCGTCATTCTGCTTATGCAGCACCCGGAATTATATCCGCAAAAACACGGATTATGGTCGCAATGATCGTTGCTAAGTCCTTATAGAGCGCATAAAATATGTGGATATAATAAAAACTGAACATAAAAAATGCATAAAGTTGATCTGGATCAAATGGACCGCCGAATTCTCGGGCTCTTGCAGACCGAAGCGGGCATCAATGCCAATGAAATCGGCGAACGCGTCGGGCTGTCACAATCCGCCTGTTGGCGCAGAATTCAGCGGCTCCGCGACGAGGGGGTGATCAAGGACCAGCCGGCCGTTCTCGATCGCGAAAAGGTCGGGCTGTCGACGATGGTATTCGCCCAGGTGAAGTTGACTTCTCACGGCCGGACGAACATTACCGACTTTGCCGAAGCCGTCCGGCAGTATCCGGAAGTGCTCGACTGCTACGTCTTGCTGGGCAATGTCGATTTTTTGCTGCGCATCGTTGCAGAAGACGTCAAGGGCTACGAACGATTCATGTACGAGAAGCTGTCACAGTTGCCTGGCGTACAGGAGGTGCACTCGAGCATGGCACTCTCCGAAATGAAGCACACGACTATATTGCCGATCTGGCCGCGCTAATTGCGCTCCCGGGCGAAGTCCGTGGCCCGTCTCCGGCGGGCATCGGTCAGCAGCCTCCCATCGCGTCGACGATTGTTCCCAAAGGCATGGGTACCAGCCATTTCGCCGCTACCTTTACCACCAGGTGGCGTACAAGGCGACCAGCATCATCAGGATGACGAGCGATGCGAGATTGAAACTCTTCGATGTCGATGTATCGATCGACGAATGTTCGATGGCGTCCGGATGATCGGTTTTTGATTCCAGGCGAGAGACCAGCATGCCTGTCATCACGCACAGCAGGAATACGATGCCCACCCGGTCAATAAAGGGCAGGGATGGCATCCATACCCAGAAGGCGGTCGAAACCAGGAAGGAGCCGAAGGCAGCCGCGATGGCAGCGTTCGCCGTGGTTTTTTTCCAGAATATTGCCAGCAGGAATATTGCGACGACGCCCGGCGTGAAAAAGCCGGTGAATTCCTGGATGTACTGAAACGCCTGGTCGAATTGTCCCAGTAAGGGGCGAGCCACGAGGGCTGCGATGATAATGGCGGTCAGACTGACGAGTCGGCCCGTCTTCACCAGGTCGGTTTCCGAATGCGCTTTTTTGCTGAACTGCGCATAAATGTCAATCGTGAAAATGGTCGAGATGCTGTTCATCATCGACGCCAGCGAAGAAACGATCGCAGCAATCAGTGCAGCAAACACCAGCCCGGTTAGCCCGGCCGGCAGTAACTTCATGACCTCCGGATACGCCTTGTCGGGCGCATCGAGATCAGGTGCCAGGATGACGGCGGCAACACCGGGCAGTACGACGAGCACCGGCATCAGCATCTTCAGGAAAGCGGCGAAAACGATACCCTTCTGCGCTTCCCGGCTGTCCCTGGCCGCGAGCGCCCGCTGGATGATGTACTGGTTGAAGCCCCAGTAGGACAAATTCATTACCCACATGCCGCCAACCAGAACGGATACCCCGGGGAGACTGACGTAATTGGGATTGTCTTTCGAGAGGATCAGGTCGAATTTGTCCGGCGCCAGCTCCAGCATCAGCCCGAAGCCGGCGATGATGCCCTCGCCGCCGGAGATCTCGTTCAGAGAAATACCGGCGATCAGCAGACCGCCAAACACCAGCAGGACAACCTGGATAATGTCTGTCAGCGCAACCGCCTTGAGACCGCCGTAAAGAGAATACGCGGTCGCGAAGCTCGCAAGCAGCCACAGGGCCCAGGTCAGGTCGAGTCCCGTGACGGTATTGATCGCCAGCGACCCGAGCCAGAGGATTGATGTCAGGTTGACGAACACATAAACACCGAGCCAGAACAATCCGAGAATTGTCTTCACGCGCGCATCGAATCGCCGCTCGAGGAACTGCGGCATCGTGTAGATGCGGTGCTCCAGGAATACGGGCAACAGGTACTTGCCGACGATAATCAGGGTGATCGCGGCCATCCACTCGTAGGCGCCGATCGCGATGCCCATGACGAAAGCTGATCCTGACATGCCGATGATCTGCTCGGCGGAGATGTTGGCCGCGATCAATGACGCGCCAATCGCCCACCAGGGCAGGGCGCGGCCGGCAAGAAAATAGTCCTGCGTGTTTTTCTCGTGACCGGCTTTCTCGCGAGACACCCACTGCGCCAGCACCAGCAACGAAATGGCGTAGATAGCAACTACGGTGAAGTCCAGCATTTCGAGGTGCATCTCTTTACCCTTTTATTGTTATGAGAAGCAGGACCTGGCCTGCCTGCATCATACGAAATTTATCGCCGGAGTAATCGTCAGCAATGTGCGCGCAAGCGCTCCGCCGCAGTCTCCGGCGTGATGTCGCGCTGCGCCATTGCGAGCATCTCGAAGCCCACCATGTGTTTCCGAACGGTCGACGATCGCAACAGCGGTGGATAGACATGGGCGTGGAACAACCATTCGGGATGCGGTTGCCCGTCCGACGGTCGGGGATGAAAACCCATCGTGTACGGTGCCGCAGTTTCGAACAGTTGGTCGCAGGCAGACAGCACCTTCTGCAAAATGCCCGCAAACGCCACGGTCTCGTCGCTGGTCATGTCGGTCGGTGCCCCGAAATGACGCATGGGCAGAATGAGCGTCTCGAACGGCCAGGTCGCCCAGTAAGGCACGACTGCAACGAAGTGATCATTTGCGGCGACCAGGCGAGCGCCATCATCCAACTCCGCAGCACGATAATCGCAGAGCAGTGGCGTCCCGTGTTCATCCAGCCATTTCGATTGTGCATCGAGTTCCTTGCTGACTTCAGTGGGCAGGTGTTCGGTCGCCCAGATTTGCGCGTGCGGATGGGGATTGCTGCAGCCCATCATGCGGCCGCGGTTCTCGAACACCTGTACATAGGCCGTGTCCTCTCGTTCATCCAGGGCGGCAAATTCACGCGCAAGCGTATTGATCGCATCACGAATCGCATCAAGCGGCATCGTGGACAGCCGCCAGTCATGTCTTTCGGTGTAGCAAACGACTTTGCAATGTCCGTGTTCCCGTCGCCCGACAAAAAGCGGCGATGCCGGCGCCTGGACGTGACTATTGGCGGAGAGTGCGGAGAAATCGTTGTCGAAAACGAACGTGCCGACATAGTCGGGGTTGCTTATGTCATTCGCACGCCGGTTGCCCGGGCAAAGGAAGCAATCCGGGTCGTGGGCCGGCAATGATGCCGCCTCGGGCTGATCTACATCGCCTTGCCACGGGCGTTCCAATCGCTGCGGTGACACCAGGACCCACTCCCCGGTAAGCAGGTTCTTACGGGTGTGTGATGCTTCGGACTGGTTCATTCCGGTTCGTACTCTCCTGCGGCGTCAGCCGCTGAGACCACATGAATCCACGGCTCACAACCGATGATCTTCCCATGGTCCGTGCGAATACGCTTGACGACGGATTCAGTGGCTTTTTTTTCGACAATCGACAATACACAACCACCGAAGCCGCCACCGATCATGCGGGACCCGATCACGCCGTCACAACCGGCCGTCAGCTCGATCAGCGTCTCGATACCTTCGCAACTGACGTCATAGTTATCGCGAAGACTGTCGTGCGAGGCGCGAACCAGCGCGCCGAGCGTAATGAGATCACCTTCGGCGAGGGCTGCGTACGCTGCCAGTGTTCGTTTGTTTTCGCTGACAACATGGCGCGCGCGTCGGTACAGCACATTGCCCAGCCGTGACTTCTCCGCGTCCAGCTGATCGGTGGCCACGTCGCGTAGCGCACGAACTCCTGAATCCGCCTGCTGCAGCAAGCTGACTGCTTTCATGCACTCGGCTGCCCGGTCGTTGTAACCGCTCTCCGGGTGTTGATGTTTGACGCCACTGTCCGTGACAACCATCGAGAGTGTATCCGGCAATGCGACAAACTCCGTTTCCAGGCTGCGGCAATCCAGCAACATCGCCGCACCTGGCTTGCCGCCCGCCACCGAGTACTGGTCCATGATTCCGCAGTAGACGCCGGCATGGTGTGTTTCGGCGCGTTGGCAAACTTTTGCCAGCGTATCGATGTCGAGGTCGGCACCCGCGAGCGCCATCAATGCCCTTGCCGTCGCGAGTTCGAGCGAGGCCGATGAGCTCAGCCCGCCGCCGATGGGCAGGTCACTGTCGATGTCGAGGGTTGCCCCCGAGAGTGATACGCCCGCCTTTTCGAGCTCCGCAGCAACCCCGGCAATATAGGTCAGCCATTGCGGCATCGTCGAACTCTTATTGTCGCCAAGCCGGAATTGTCCCCGGTCCCGCAAGGTTTCGGACGTCGCACTGATGTAGTCGTCTGCACGCCCGACCACAGAGACGGTCGTGTAAAGCGCCGTATTGGTTGGCAGGACAAAGCCGTCGTTGTAATCGGTGTGCTCGCCAATAATGTTGATGCGACCGGGCGCACGGAAGTGCCGGGTTACAGGCGGGGCAGTGTTCCCATTGTTTTGCGATCCGTTTGGCATGGTGAGCTCAACTGGCCCGGGCAATGAATCATCGCCCGGTTAAACGCGGGATTCACAGGGTGAAACACGGGTTTCTGACAATGAAACCGGCGAACTAGAATAACGTAATTGCTGACCTGTTAGTGTATAGCTATGCCGAACAAACGCCCCATTCGCGAACTGATTGCCTGCCAGAAGCCTGGCTGGTCACTCGAACAGCGTTTCTACACGGACCCGGAAATCTATCAGCTGGAGCTGGACCAGGTCATCATGCGCAACTGGATATTCGCAGCGCATGCATCCGAGCTCGCGTGTCCCGGTGATTTCAAGGTCGTCAATGTTGCGAGCGAATCGGCCATTATCGTGCACGGGCAGGACGGCCTGATCCGGGCTTTTGCGAATGTCTGCCGGCACCGGGGCTCACTCGTTTGTCTCGAGGAGACGGGCAACACGCGCAAATTCACCTGCCCGTATCATGGCTGGGTGTACAACTCCGAGGGTGAACTCGTCGGCACGCGCGACATGCCCGATGACTTTCGCCGCGAGGACTATGGTCTAAAGACGGTTTCCATTGCCCGTGTCCACGGACTGATTTTCATCTGCTTCTGTGACGATCCGCCGTCACTGGAATCAGCGCGCCGCGACCTCGAGGTGCCGATGAAAATGTTCGATTTCCCGAACCTGAAAGTCGCTGCCACAAAGACGTATCCGATTGCCGCCAACTGGAAGCTCGCAGTCGAGAATTACCAGGAGTGCTATCACTGTGCACCTGCGCACGCCGAGTACGCAAAGATGCATACCCTGATGCT
>CAZVWF010000056.1:0-18324 GCA_964630795.1 uncultured Woeseia sp.
CTTGCGAAAGATGTCGCAAATTTAGTGACTTCGCTGTATTGGCATCTTGCATATATATTTCGCATGGCCGCTAACTTGGCCTGCCAAACATCTTCATCCATTAACCCCAGTTTATGTTGTAGATAATCATTCTCATAAATCATCCATATTCGGTAGATATATGTCTCCACGATTGCCTTGGTATTGGGGTCCGACAGGTCCAGTGATTCGTCCAGGAAGTCCAAAAAACTTCTCGGTGGGTTAGCGTTTGAAAAAGAACCTATTACTTCCGTAATTAATGCGGCTCTCTGTTGCTGTTGAGCTGCAAGTGCAATCTTATGGGATTGGCGCAATTCCATGCCCACAAAGAGCAATGACGCTATTAAGCTTATAACACCGAATAACTGGGCTAATTCGCTAAACTTATTCAGGGCGCTCATTGAGAAGATTTGTTTTTGCATCCGATCAGCCCGTTGATGGCTCACGCAGACATTATAAAGCCCATTTTAATTTCATGCGTAATTCACGGTGGACTAATCCATTGGGAGTATCCGCATCTAAGTGACAAGATTGCATAATCAGGCCGTCGATGGACTGGTTCAGTTTCGACCTGATTACCCATTGATTCAATCCAAAGAGCCCTCCAAACGGGTCTTTTATTGGGTCGAAACTGGCTACAGGTACAGCCACCAGAGCACGGTCGAAAGAACCATCCAGAGAATTAACTGCAGCGGCAGACCGACACGGAAAAAGTCGGAAAAGCGATACCCACCCGCGCTCATTACGAGCAGGTTGGTCTGGTACCCGATAGGAGTCAGGTAACTCATATTCGCACCGAACAGCACGGCAAGGACGAACGGTAATGGCTCCAGCGCGAGTTCCGTTGCTACGCTCATGGCGATCGGCGTGGCGATAACGGCGATAGCGTTGTTGGTCACTATCTCTGTGAGCAGGGCGGTGATCAGCAAGAGGCCGCTGACAATCAGCGGCGGCGGCAGGTTACCAACTACGCCGACCAGGCCCATTGCCAGCACCTCTGCAGCGCCAGTAACTGTCAATGCGGTCCCCAGCCCGAGGCTTGCGACAATTATCAAGGCGATACGGGTATCGACTGCACTCCAGGCCTCTGTCCAGCTAAGACAGCGTCCCGCGAGCATTAATCCGACCCCCATCAAAGCGCTGACCATGATTGGAAGAATGCCGAGTGCTGCGACAGCGACAACACCAATCATAATACTCATTGCCAGTCGGGCATGTGCAGTCCTCGGCACATGTATGGTACGCGCGAGGATCATGATTCGCGGCGTATCGATGAGTTCGTTGACTTGTTGCCGGGGACCCTGCATGAGCAGTACATCCCCATTTCGTAGTTGCGGGTCGCCATCACCGTCAAGCTGGGACACGCCCTGTGATCCAGGTCGACACCAACCGATGGAAAAGAGGCCGCGTAATTCCGACTCGCGCGCTTCGCTAAGTTTCTTGCCATGCAAGGGCGAGTCTTGAGTTACGACGACCTCAACGACCCGGTCGTCGGGTTCGCGAACAAAACTCTCGTCCCGGCGGCTCCCGACCAGGTTTTCTTGTGCCGCGTGGATCATTTCGGGCGAACCACGCAGTTGCAACCGGTCGGCAGATTGTAGTTTTAATGTGGGTAAACGAACGAGCGCAGTTGATTCGCCACGTTCAATTCGAGTAAGCCGCACTGTTTCGCCCAGATCACGCAGCAATACGCTGAGTGGCTGCCCGACGTAGGGGCTGTCTTCCTCAAGTTCGATGGTGGCGTTGTAGAGTCGCGGCGAGGTACCCGCCAGCAACGACGGGCGAATGGGCAGTAAGTGTGGTGCGACCAGCCACAAATAGAGCAATCCGATGCCCCCGGCGATGACAGCAGGTAACGCAAAGTCGAACATTTGCAGGCGAGGTAAACCGATGTCCTCGGAAACCGATACGATCAACAAGTTGGTTGACGTGCCAATTGTAGTACTCATGCCGCCGATGATTGTCGCGAATCCGATAGGCATCAGAATCTTTGACGGTGGCAAATCTGCGCGGTGCGCGATCCCAACGAGAATCGGTAGCATCATGACAACAATCGGCGTGTTGTTGGCGAAGGCGCTGATAATCGCCGCGATAACCAGTGTCACGAGCATAGCCATGGCCCGGTTGCCTAACCAGATGCGTGTCAGCATTTTGCCGACGGTATGCAATGCACCACTGATTTCGACCCCTTTCGCCAGAACCAAAAGGAGGCAAATTGTAATGAGTGCTTCGTTACCAAAACCCTGTAGAAATGTCGCACCGGATACACTTCCGGGACCGTCTAGTGGGAACACCTCGAAAAAGGTAACCAGCGCAATCAACGTGGCGATACAGGAATACTCGAGCGGAATACGATCTCGAGAAAAAAGCACTAGGGCGCTTATTGTCAGCAGTATTGAGGCGAGCGCATGGGGTTCCAACGTCATAAGCAAGCGGCTCCCTTACCGGACGCTGTATTCTTTTGGTTTCAGGCGCCCGACGAAATGGACAACATGGTTATTATAGCTGACAAAGGGTCTCGCTCAGGAAACAAGAATAGAGCTGAAAATAAGTAGTTGAACTGGTCACTTACTGCTGGGCAATGATTCGCTCTTCATAAAGGACAAAATTATCACTGTCCGCTATACGCCCAAAATTTACCGTTCAACTGCTTGCCTGTCGAAACCATTAGCAACTGGAACGGGTGAGAAATTTGCCCGGTTTCAGGCAGCTTGAAAATACAGATGGAGAATATCCGCCGGTAGACAGCACTGGGGAAGCTACGGCGTGATGAGTCGGGCGATCCGATGCCCGGCGAGGTTGACCTGCTTTCGTGCAAGCGAACGCGCTGAATCGAGGTATTCGTTACTCAGGGTAACCGCTGGCGCCTCCCCGGCACCCATCTTTTCTTGAAGCTGGGTCCTCATGTCATCCGTGTAGACGAACTGCCGGGCAAGATCGACATGCTTACGCAGCCAGGCGTCAATCGCCGCATCATCATCGACGGGGTCGTCCGCGATTAATTTCTGTACGCTGTTATCGGGCGCGATGACTTCCATACCCGTTGGCAGTCCGTCCCATACGGCATGCAGGTTGCGTGTCCCATTGCCCCAGGCACCCTCAATGCTATTGCCACCACGATCACCGCTCGGAAAATATGCCCGACTAAACAACGCAACAGTGTGCAATGGCTGGTGCAGGTCACCTGTCAGGTGCAGTATCCAGCAGAGCGCGATCGCCTTGTCCGCATCTGTCGAGCGTTTGTCGTGCCAGATTTCCAGGTTGCCACGCAGCGCCTGGATTACGTTCAGGCTCGGCTCCAATGGTGGGGAAAACTGAGTTTCCATGTTGTGGCTTAACCTGCCAGTGAGCGCAGCTTCATCCTCTTCGGTCAACCACACCGGCATATTGATGTAATGCCAACGGCTCTGGTTGTACTCGGCCTGGATCCCTTCATCGAGTGTCTTGACCAGGTCGGGCCAGATAGCCGCCTGCTCCAACAACCATTTTCCCCGGGTATCGCTATCGCCATTCGCAACGTGCGTCGGCATGTGCACTGCAAAATCCTCCCGGAATCTGGGGTGCTGCGCCAGAATTGTAATGATGGCACTTCGCTGTTCGCCGTTTAGCAAATCAAAGGCGATAACCGCCGTTGCTTTGTGCCCCGCCGCATGCCACCCGTATGCCGCAGGGCATGCAAGAAACAATACAACCAGGCCGGTTAGCAATCTTCTCACGCCCACTCCCCATTGTTGATGCAGGCTCTCAAACGCCCCCGTTAGGATACATCAGTGGCCAAGCTTTACTTTTATTACTCATCGATGAACGCCGGCAAGTCAACCGCTTTGCTGCAATCGAGCTATAACTATCGTGAACGGGGCATGAACACGCTGGTGCTGGTGCCTGATCTTGACGATCGATACGGAGCTGGCAAGGTCACCTCGCGAATCGGGCTGGAATCCAATGCGCTCACATTTCGTCGGGACGACGATCTCTACAACATAGTTTCCACGCGCGGCCATGCATCGCCATTACACTGCGTGCTCGTCGACGAAGCGCAGTTCCTGACGAAGGATCAGGTCTTCCAGCTCGGGGAAGTTGCCGATGAACTCGACTTACCAGTATTAACCTACGGCATCCGCACCGATTTTCAGCGAGAGCCATTTGCAGGTAGCAAGTACCTGCTGTCCTGGGCCGATAATGACGAGGAACTAAAGGCCATCTGCTTCTGCGGCCCCAAAGCAACCATGGTAATTCGACTCGACGAGGACGGAAATGCGGTCACGCAGGGTTCACAGGTCGAGATCGGTGGCAACGGCCGCTACGTGTCAATGTGCCGTAAACACTTCAGGGAAAACTACTTCAGGCAGACACTGGTACCACAACACCAGTTGTCACAGGACATCGTCGAGGAAAAGGAATAATTCAGGCGGATTCGCCGGACTGCTTGTCAGCGTCCGTCTGCGTCGGCAGGATTGCTGTATTCTCGCGTGCCAGCACTTTCCGCATGTCATCGAGGGTCAACATGATGACCGTGTCGTCCAGGCTGATATTTTCGACAGATTCGTGACGTATCGCACCGGGGTCGACAAATTTCAAGCCGTAGTCACCGAGCGTGACGATGTCATCGTTGGCCAGGACCTGGTTGGACACGCGACGCGAGTTTACGAACGTACCGTTGGCACTGTTGAGATCCATCAACAGGGTGGATGAACCATGACGCACCATCAGTGCGTGATACCGGCTGACAAACTTGCTGTCGATAGAAACATCGTTGTGCTCCGACCGGCCTAGCAACAGGCGCGTCCCGTCGAACCGAATCTTCTTAAGCGTTTCACCGTTACGCGTCAGGAACATGAGCGGTCCGGACCGACGTGTTTCGGCATCTTCAATCGTTTGGTTATCAACGACGGTCGGAAGCGTACTTTTCGGAGCCGGTGGGTACTCGATATGTTCAAGCGCTACCGGGGACTCACAGGCATTCTCCAGTGCCAATTGCGCGAGACGATCCAGCACGCCCGGCCACCCACCTGACGCACGGTACAACTCATCACAGACCTCATCCGGAAAGACAAAGTCAGGGTCTATGCAGCCGCCATGGCGCATCTTCGCATAGAGGTAGTCACTGGTTTCGTCAATGGTCAGCGGCGACAGATGGAAATTGCCGGTGAGACGCTTTGCGGTACACTTCATCGCGGGCGCACTGACAATGTATTCAATCGAGCGATCACTGGCGAGGATAATGCGAAGCGCATACTTTTCCTGGACGCGAACCGAAGCAAGTTCGCAGAGCGCATTCATCGCATTCGGATCCATGGCGTGCGTATTTTCGACGAAGAGGAGTGGGGCGTGACTGCTCGCCGTCTGGTGCTTGACGAACACCGTGACCATGTTCATCAGTTCGTTAACCGAATCGAATTCGTGCTGGTAGCCGAAATTCTGGATGATCGATTCAAGGAGTCGCTCGGCATTCGCACCTTCGCCGTCAACGACGGCCACCGCAACGTCCTCAGGTGCCTGCCGGACGTACTGCCGGATCAGGGTCGATTTACCCGAAAAGGGTGGTCCCTGGAACAATCCGAGGCCCGTATTGTGCTGACAGATTTGGTCGAAAAACTCCCAGGCTTTTTCCTGTGCGGCATAGCTGAAAAACACCGGTGGATCCCCACCAATGCGGAACGGTTGCTCCTTCAGGCCAGCGGCATGTAACTCCATAAAATTGAACCTAGTACGCGTTGTTTCTTAACTTTCTGTTAAAGTGTCCCCGGGTGTCTTTCGGTCATTACATAATCCGGCCGTGCAGTCTACGACTGGCCGACTGGCGTTGCAAATACCAGTTTAAGTTTCCTTATAAATCAATAGGTTAGAATTACAATATTAATAAAAACTCAAGATATTCCGATTAACCATTAAGAATCAAATAAATTAGATGAGTATCCGCATTACAGCCTTCAACAGGATAACGCGACGGGAAACCCTCCGTTGACCGCGTCGCTTACCGCAAGGTCACTTTGCCTCTTTCGTGGCGACCGCTGCCTTTTCAATGATCTCGAATTCACGTTACAGGAAGGTGAAATGCTGGTCGTGGAAGGCCCGAATGGCAGTGGCAAAACAAGCCTGCTACGGGCTATTGCGGGCCTGCTGGATTTCGAATCCGGCGATCTCGCGTGGAAGGGTGATTCTGTCCGGGATCATTACCAGGTGTTTCGCGCCGACCTGGTCTGGTTTGCGCATCGCGTCGGATTCAAGGGTGACCTTGATCTTCTTGAGAACCTGGCATTCGAATCGGGCCTGCGTACAAATGCCGATGCAAGCTGCGAAGAGGTCCTGGAACGGTTAGGCCTGGATCAAGTAAGGCATCTGCCGTTCCGTTCGCTATCCGCCGGGCAACAACGTCGCGGGGCGCTGGCCCGAATGCTCCTGTCCGGCGCGCAGATCTGGATCATGGATGAACCGCTAACCAACCTGGATAAAGAAGGCCAGGCACTTGTCATCGCCGTCATTGAAGCGCACATCAAGGAAGGAGGTCTCTGCCTGGCCGCCTCGCACCAACCCCTCGAGATCGCCGGGGCTACTCGCAGGGTGATGCTGTCATGAATGCACCGAGCCATGACGTGCCCGGGCTTTGGCAGGGCTTTGGCGCTGTTGTCCGTCGGGATGTCCTGTTGGCCTGGAAACGTCCGGGCGACATCTTCAATCCACTCTTTTTCTTCGCCATGGTCAGCACCCTGTTCCCACTGGCCGTTGGACCCGGCGTTGAGCAGCTACAGTTCAGCGGACCCGGAGTCGTCTGGGTTGCGGCACTGCTGGCGACTCTGCTGTCCTTGAATGGCCTGTTTCTGAGCGACTACGAGGACGGAAGCCTGGACCAGCTCTTGCTAAGCCCCCAGCCCCTGCCTTTACTGGCACTGGGCAAGTCGACGGCGCACTGGCTCATTACGGGCCTCCCACTGGTCTTCGTGTCGCCGCTGATCGCCATGACGTTCCGGATGGGGTCAGAGGCCATGGGCATCATGGTGCTGACACTGACATTCGGCACGATCAGCCTGAGCATGCTGGGGTCGATAGGTGCCGCATTGACCGTCGGCCTGAACCGGGGCACTGCGCTTTTGAGTCTCCTGATTCTGCCACTCGCGATGCCAGTGCTGATTTTTGGCGCAAGGACCGTGGCTCTCTCGGCCGCCAATGACGCGGTCGCGGCCGGCGTCTTTTTCCTGGCAGCCTATTGCATGTTGGCACTAACCCTCGCACCATTTGCCACAGCGGCGGCGCTCAGGATCAGCAACGAGTAAACACCCATGTGGACCTGGTTCCATAAACTGGCTTCTCCACCCCATTTCTACGGCATATCAGCAAAGATGATGCCGTGGTTTGCCGTACCGGCCATCCTGCTGATGGTCTACGGCACCTATGCCGGCCTGTTTCTTGCGCCGCCTGACTACCAGCAAGGTGACGCATTCCGAATCATCTATGTGCACGTGCCGTCGGCCTATCTCTCGATGATGGCGTATATGGTCATGGCTATCTCGGCGGCAATTGGTCTGATCTGGAGGATCAAGCTGTCGCATGCCGTGGCCGCTGCCGCAGCACCCCTGGGTGCCTGGTTTACCTTCCTCGCGTTGATAACGGGCTCGATCTGGGGTCGACCGATGTGGGGAACCTGGTGGGAATGGGGCGATCCAAGACTGACATCTGAGCTGATAATGCTGTTCCTCTATTTCGGCTACATGGCCCTGCGCAGCGCCATCGACGATACGGAGAAGGCAGACAAGGCGAGTGCGGTGCTGGCTATCGTGGGGGCAGTTAATATCCCGATCATTCACTTTTCCGTGGAATGGTGGAGTTCGTTGCACCAGGGTCCTACGCTCGTTAAAGAAGGCGGCCCCGCAATCGAGACCGCGATGCTTTATCCACTGCTCTCGATGATCCTTAGTTTCACCTTGCTGTTCGGGTTCCTGATGCTGGGGCGTGTCAGAACGGAGATCCTGTATCGCGAGCGGCGCAAGCGATGGGTCCGGGACCAGGTTCTGCCCGGTGGAGAAACAGAATGAGCGAAATGCTTGCGATGGGAAATTACGGGGCCTACGTATGGAGTTCGTTTGGGCTCACACTGATAGTGCTGATCATTTGCGTCGTGCAGGGCAGACAACGTCATGCCCGTGTTTTGCACGACGTCAGGACACGCATACGCGCGATGGAATCAGACTGAATGAAAATGGACAGGGAACAATTGCGAAGCAATGATGCGGGGCATCAGCCATGAAACCAAGGCAACAAAGAATGCTTGCTGTGGGCCTCGCTGTGGCCGGGCTTGGCATCGCGACTGCGCTGACTTTAACCGCATTCCAGGAGAACATGATGTTCTTCGTGGAAATCTCCGAAGTGGAGAAGGGCAATTACCCGGAAAACCGCAATTTTCGCGTTGGTGGGCTGGTCGTCGAAGACAGCGTGCGTCGGACACCGGGTGAACTCAAAGTTGCCTTCGATCTGACCGACCTCGATAGCCAACTCACGGTGACCTATGAAGGGATTCTTCCCGACCTTTTTCGCGAAGGTCAGGGCATCATCGCTCACGGACGCCTGGACCCGGCAGGGGTGTTTGTCGCCGATGAGGTGCTGGCAAAGCATGATGAAAACTACATGCCGCCCGAGGTAGCCGAGTCGCTGGCCAAACACGCGGCTGCCCAGGAAGCGGCGATCGAGTCTGAAAACGCCCGGCAATGATTCCCGAGATCGGACATTTCGCACTGATCCTCGCGTTGTCTCTCGCGATTTGCCAGGCGGTGCTGCCCTTGGTTGGGGCACACCGGAACGACACGGCGATGATGGCTGCGGCACGACCTGCAGCGTACGGGCAGTTTGTATTTGTTGCGATCTCCTTCGCGTGCCTGACCTGGTCATTCGTCCAGAGCGACTTCTCCGTCCTTTATGTCGCCAATCACTCACAACTCGCTCTGCCGGTCGTCTATAAAATTTCTGCCGTCTGGGGCGCTCACGAGGGCTCCCTGCTGCTGTGGGTGCTCCTGCTTGCGCTCTGGACTGTCCTGGTCGGTCGTTACAGTGCGAGCCTGCCGGAGGTGTTCGGCGCAAGAGTGATCGGTGTGCTGGGCTTGCTCAGTGTCGGCTTCCTGTTATTCACCTTGCTGACCTCGAATCCATTTGAACGGCTGATTCCGGCACCGGCGGATGGCGCCGACCTGAACCCATTGCTGCAGGACCCGGGCCTGGCGATTCATCCGCCGATGCTTTATATCGGCTATGTCGGTTTTTCTGTCGCGTTTGCATTCGCGATCGCGGCGATGATCAGCGGTGATCTGGATCGCCGATGGGCGCGCTGGACACGCCCGTGGACGACCTGGGCATGGCTGTTCCTGACGATCGGCATCGCACTGGGTAGCTGGTGGGCGTACTACGAGTTGGGCTGGGGCGGCTGGTGGTTCTGGGACCCGGTGGAAAACGCCTCTTTCATGCCCTGGCTCGCCGGTACGGCGCTGATTCACTCACTGGCGGTTACCGAGAAGCGTGGCCTGTTCAAAAGCTGGACGCTGCTGCTTGCGATTGCGGCGTTCTCACTGAGCCTGCTGGGCACATTTCTTGTCCGCTCCGGCATCCTGGTTTCGGTTCACGCATTCGCCGTTGATCCAGAGCGCGGGCTGTTCATTCTTGCCTTCCTCGCCATCGTCATCGGCGGGGCGCTGGCACTTTACGCCTGGCGCGCGCCATCGCTGGATTCTGAAGCGGGCTTTCACCCGCTGTCGCGAGAGACCTTCCTTTTGCTGAACAACGTCCTGCTCGTCATCGCAACCGCGTTGATCCTCGGAGGCACGCTCGCACCGTTGTTCGTAGAACTGTTTACGGGCGGAAAAATTTCAGTCGGCCCACCTTATTTTGAAATCGCATTCGCCATACCGATGATTCCGCTCATCCTGCTGATCGGTATCGGAATGCACACAGCGTGGCGCAGGCAGGAGCCATCGTCACTCCGGGATATGCTGAAAATACCGGCACTGGCTGCTGTCGCCCTCGGCATAGCTATTCCGCTGGTGTTCTACGGACGTGCCAGTGTACTGATGGTTATCGGTACCGTATCGGCATTTTGGATTATGGTCGTATCGCTCATCGGCCCGGTACGGTCCTGGCGCCGCGCCAAAGGCACTGCCGGCATTACGCGCGGCGCACTCGGGATGTCCATTGCTCATTTCGGTGTCGGCATGTTTGTGCTCGGTGTCACGATTGTCTCGTCATTCACGATCGAGGCCGATCGCAGTTTAAAAATCGGGGATACGGTCGAAGTGGCAGGTTTTGAATTCGAGCTGCGCGGTCTGCAAAACGTCACCGGGCCAAATTACCAGGCGATTGAAGGTGTCATCGACGTACGGCGGAATGGAGAATTCGTCAGTCAGCTCCGTCCGCAGAAGCGTACCTACCTCGTTCAACAAAGCCCGATGACCGAGGCGGCCATCGATGGGCGCTGGCACCGGGACGTTTTTGTGGCGCTGGGTGAACCGCTTGGCAATAACGCCTGGAGCGTGCGACTGCAGTTCAAACCACTTATTCGCTTTATCTGGCTGGGTGCCTTTGTCATGGCATTCGGGGGGATCGTCGCTGCCAGTGACCGGCGATACAGGCTGACGGCCAGTGAGAAGGGAGCACAATACAAGGCTGTCGGAGAGCCGGCCTGATGCTTCGCTTTGTCGCACCCCTGGTGGTTTTCGGCCTGCTGGTCCTCGTGTTTGTCAAAGGGCTGGACCCCGACCGTAATCTGAACGAATTACCATCCCCGTTCCTGGGCAAGGAAGCCCCGCAGTTCGACTTGCCGCGAATCAAATTACCGAACGAACGCGTGTCTAGCGAGGACTATGCAGGTGAGATGGTTCTCGTTAACTTCTGGGCGACCTGGTGTGCGCCGTGTCGCCAGGAGCATCCCTTCCTCCTCGAGATTGCCGAAAGCGGCATCATTCCGATTTACGGGATTGACTGGCGGGACCATCGTGAACATGCCATCGAGTGGTTGCAGGTTCTGGGCGACCCCTACGTCGCTTCCGGATACGACGAGGATGCCACGACCGGTATTGACTGGGGCGTGTACGCTGCACCGGAAACATTCCTGATTAGCAAAGATGGCGTTGTCCTCCACAAGCACCTCGGAGCATTGACGCCCGCGGTCTGGGAGGAAGACTTCCTGCCACTGATTGAAGCGGACAAGGCGCGTTAATTCGATGAAAGCGATTACGACTATTGTTCTGCTTTTACTGTCCGGCACCGCCGCCGCCATCGACACCGACATCGCGTTCGAGGATCCAGCGATGCAAGCGCGCTATGAAGCCATCATCGAAGAGGTACGGTGCGTCAAATGCCAGAATCAGACCATCAAGGACTCGAACGCACTGATCGCTAATGACCTGCGTCGCGAAATCCGGCGCCTGATGGGCGAGGGCATGAGCGATGCCGAGATCTATGACTTCCTGGTCGAACGTTACGGGGAGTTCGTCCTTTACCGGCCACGCATGAGCGGTGTATCACTCCTTCTGTGGATCGCGCCGGGAATCTTCCTGCTGGCGGGCGGGTTCGTTTTTGTTCGGGTTTTACGCAAACGCATGTCGATGCCTTTCGATCTCGATGACGAGTTCGAAGCGCGCCGTGAATCGGACCAGGTCGCGAGCTAAGCCATGTTCTGGATAATCATTGGCGTCATGCTCGCCGCGGCCATGCTTGTCATCATGTGGCCGCTTTATCGTATCGAAAAACGATTCTCAGTAACCGCCATCGTTTCCATGGTGTCAGTCGCCGTCATCTCGGCAACCCTTTATTCACAGATCGGAACACCCGATCCTGATAACCAGGCGACGGGGATGCCTGACATCGAAGAGATGGTGAACACGCTGGCGTTGCGCCTGGCAGAGAACCCGGACGATCTTGCTGGCTGGAAGATGCTCGGACGGT
Organism: uncultured Woeseia sp.; assembly: GCA_964630795.1. Classification (GTDB taxonomy): domain Bacteria; phylum Pseudomonadota; class Gammaproteobacteria; order Steroidobacterales; family Woeseiaceae; genus SZUA-117. The sequence goes on from CAZVWF010000056.1 coordinate 11,941, forward strand.
CGTATATGCAACTGGAAAACTTCCCGGGCGCGGTGAGTGCTTTCGAACGGGCGGTCGAAATGGAATCAGCGGAAAACGGACAAACGCTTTCCGATCTCGGCGAAGCCATCCTGATGGGTAACCCGCGGGAGTTGTCCGGACGCGCAGGACAACTCTTTGAGAATGCGCTTGCTCTTACCCCGGGGAATGGCAAGGCACTGTTTTACTCCGGTATGGCCGCAGCGCAGCGGGGCGACAACCTGCTTGCCGCGGATCGCTGGGAAGCGTTACTGGCAACCTCGCCACCTCCGAATATTGCCGATATCCTCCGCGAACGCATTGCTGAATTCAGGGGTGACACCCCGATACCTGAATCCGCGCTGACGAACGGTGGACCCGTCATCAATGCCGCCGTCTCAGTGGGGGCTGCGGCACTGGCCGCCGAACTGCCAGACGCAACGGTATTCATCATTGCGAGAGACCCCGATCAGCCGTCTCCGCCAATTGCAGCCGTCCGCCGGCGCCTGTCCGAATTGCCGGCCGACGTGCCAATCGGCGACGCCGATGCCATGATTCCGGGTCGCGTACCCTCGGCTTATGCCAGTCTCGAAATCATCGCTCGTATTTCCCTTACGGGAGAACCCATCGCCCAGCCTGGTGACTGGTTCGGTCAGCAATTGGTGACACCAGCTGCCGGCGCAACAGTGGAGCTGGTAATAGACCAGCGGGTACCGTGACCAGCAGGTAAGCTCCGGGGCAAAATGCCGGCGATCAATGGACTGCGGAACCGCGTTGGTGAGGTCGCCATCGGCGATTACGTGGCGCTCAGGCGCGAAGCCCTTTACAAGAAAATCGATGACTATCGCAGGAAGCCGGTTTACCCTGAAATGATCGAGGCCTGGGAGTGACAATGATTGACGAACGGGATATTGAAGCCGCGCCGATGTGTTTTGCCTGTGGCCAGGACAATCCGGTCGGCCTGAAGATTCGTTTCGAGCTGAACAACAGCGAAGTCACCGCTGAATTCACGCCGAACGAGAATCACGTCGGCTTCGAGAACACGGTGCATGGCGGGATCATCTACTCAGCGCTCGATGACGTCATGGCCAATGTTTTGTATCTGCAGAAACGCAAAGCTCACACTGCGCGCTGTGAGATTCGTTACCGGCAGGCCCTTGAGACGGGGCAAACCGTCAAACTCAAAGGCTGGATCGAAAGCGAGCGTCGTCGCCTGGTCGTTTTGAGGGGTGAGATGCGCCTGGCGGACAACGACAAGCTGGTCGCCGATGCCGAAGCGAGCTTTATGCTGGCTTAAATTCCCGGTGACGGGGGCCTCACGATGTCGCCCGGGCTATAGCTATCGACGCGTTTCGCCGCATCCTGCTGAAGGCCTGCACGGACTTGCTGCCGAACGTTCTTAAATCCATCGCAGTCGCACGACCAACAGGCCACCGAACTCGAGTGCCGACAATCCGTCGATCGTGTCCTGCGAAGAGTTCTGCGCCTGAAAGGGCTGTGGTGCAGGCCCGGACACCGGGGAATCTGGCCGGCAAACCATCCATGGGGCAAGTGTGAAGTCACCCCGTCCGTGTTAGCATCCCTGCGATTTTTAGTGCCTGCGGAGCCCCTGATGTCATTACCTGCCTGCCTTGAAGGAAACCTGCGAATCCCTGTGATCGGCGCACCGATGTTCATCGTATCCGGTCCCGAGCTCGTCATCGCACAGTGCAAGGCGGGCATCGTCGGCTCATTTCCCGCACTCAATGCACGGCCACAGGAAGCGCTGGACCATTGGCTGACACAAATCAATGAAGAGCTGGGTGCCTACGCCGAAGAAAATCCGGACCAGCCAGTCGCACCTTACGCAGTCAATCAAATTGTTCACATGAGCAATGAGCGACTCATGGCTGACATGGAAACCTGCGTCAAACACAAGGTGCCGATCATCATCACCAGTCTCCGCCCACCGGCAGAAGTGGTCAAAGCCGTACACAGTTATGGTGGCGTGGTCTTTCATGATGTAATCAACCTGCGGCATGCGACGAAAGCTATCGAGCAGGGTGTTGACGGCATTATCACCGTCTGCGCCGGTGCCGGTGGACATGCTGGAACCACCAGTCCGTTTGCTCTCGTCAAAGAAGTGCGTGAAATCTTCGATGGCACGATCATCCTCTCCGGCAGCATGAGCATTGGCAGCGATGCACTGGCGGCACAGGCTATCGGAGCGGACCTGGCTTACATCGGGACGCGATTCATTGCGACCAAAGAAGCAAACGCGCCGGCCAGCTACAAGGAAATGATCGTCGAAAGCAAGTCGGCCGACATTGTCTACACCTCGCTGTTCACCGGCGTACATGGCTCTTACCTGAAAGGCAGTGTCGAAAATGCCGGCATGGACCCGGACAATCTTCCCGAAGCCGACAAGAGTACGATGAACTTCGGCAGTGGCGGATCGAAAGCCAAAGCCTGGAAAGATATCTGGGGCGCGGGGCAGGGCGTCGGTAGCTGTCACGACATCCCTGGCGTGGAAGAACTCGTACTCAGGATGGAGTCCGAGTACCAGGAGGCCAGGGATCGCCTGACTGGCTAGGATCACCGCGCGTACAATCCATACGTCATGGACCTCATCGCTCTCGCTGTTCCATTCTTCCTTCTGGCATTACTCCTGGAGCTGGTCGTCGACCGCGTGCGGGGCACGGGTTACTACCGCACGAACGATGCAATCAACAGTCTCAGCGCCGGTACGCTCAGCGTTACGTTCGGTTATTTCACACGGCTGCTGCCTGCCGCAATCTGGGCTTACGTACTGCAGAACTTCGCCCTGATCGAAGTTGACCCCGCGTGGTTCGATTTTTCGGCACGGGGAGTGGCGCTGTGGACGCTCGCATTGATCGCCTTCGACTTTTGCTACTACTGGACCCATCGCATGGGTCACGAAATCTCGATCCTGTGGGCGGCACACGCGGTCCACCATCAAAGCGAGGACTACAACCTGTCTACCGCACTGCGGCAGACCAGCACAGGATTCCTCTTTACCTGGGTCTTCTACCTTCCCCTGTTCTTGCTGGGCATGCCCTTCGAGGTCTTCGTCACGGTCAATGCGCTGGACCTCATCTACCAGTTCTGGGTTCATACCCGGCATATCGATCGTCTGGGCTGGATGGAATGGATATTCGTGACCCCGTCGAATCATCGCGTCCATCACGCACAAAACGAGATCTATATCGACAGGAACTACGGCGGCATCCTGATCGTCTGGGACAGGCTTTTTGGCACCTTCCAGGACGAACTGGAGAATGAACCGGTTGTCTTCGGTGTTCGCAAACCACTGGCAAACTGGAACCCGTTCTGGGCCAACCTGCAGGTTTATGACTATCTCTGGTTCGATGCCGTGCGCACGACCCGGTGGCGTGACAAGCTGGGCGTCTGGTTTCGTCGTACCGGTTGGCGGCCCGCCGATATGGAACATACCTGCCCGAAAGCAAGGGCCGAGCTGGCCACATTCGAAAAGTACGATCCTCCGTTTTCGTCCAGTGCGCGACGCTACGTGCTCGCTCAGTACATCGTCGCAGCTGTCGGTGTCCTGTGGATCGGGGGCGTATTCGCCCGGGAGGGCGCGATGGCGGTCCTGTTGCCCTGCCTGTTGCTCTGGGCCGCTCTGTACGGAATGGGGCTGGTCAGTGAAGGGCGATCCACTGCGAAGCGTTTCGAATGGATCCGGCTGCTGATACTGATGCCGTTCGGCGCCTGGCTTCTCGTCGACCTTGGGCAGCTTACGATGGGTGTTCCAACCTTGTTCTGGGGCGCTCTCCTACTTTATTCCGGATTATCTCTCGCGCTATTAAAGAGTATAAAAGAAACATAAAAACAGGATGTTATCAGACTATTCTAGAAACAATATCATCGTAATGTGAGGCTAATCCTCTTCCGGGAAGTCCAACCCGGGCAGCCCATCCAGACTTTCACTATTGCGATTCCGGCGATACGCAAGGATGTCAGCCTCCGACTGTTTGCTGAAGTAGTTCCCCAGGGAGTCGCGATGCTGCCTGAACTCATAGCGGGGTACCCCATAGCCGCAGGAGTCGATGATCCGTTCGACGTCAATCACGATAATGTTTCTCGCTGCCGGCAGCGCCGGAAAGCCGGCCAACAGAGCAGTAAATTCTTTTTCATGCGGTTGAACCACATGACCCTTTCCGTAAAAACGGAATATCTTGGGCGGGCCATCGAATGCGCACATCATTACCGTGATTCGCCCATTGTCCTTCAGGTGTGCGACGGTTTCGATGCCGCTGCCGCCGGTATCGACGTAAGCAAGTTGTTTCGAGCCGGTTACGCGCAGACAGTCCAGGCCCTTCGGCGAGCAGTTGATCAAGCCGCCGGGATTGGTCGGTGCCGTTGAAACAAAGAATACGTGCTGCCGACGCATCCAGGCCTGAAGCCGTTCATCAATTTCCGTATACTCCTTACCCATGCCTAGCTCCCTAGTTCGATTCGGACGCGTAGCAACGTCAGTATCAGGCCGCAACGCTTCATAAGGACATCTCAGATTGTGGTTTGCGGGCGTATCGGGGTCCCATCGAAAAATCGGCTCAGGCGAAATGGCTTCAGGTCGATCGGGTTGTCGGCGTTGGTCAGCATCGCAGCCAGCGCTTTCCCGGCACCCGGACCGATGCCAAACCCATGACCGCTCAGGCCGGTAGCGATGTGGAAGCCGCCCACGTCGCCCACTTCGCCCATGACCGGAACCACATCCGGCGTGGTTTCGACCATGCCTGCCCACGATTCAACGAATTCGACACCGGCAAGCGTCGGAAACATGTCGTAAAGATTCTTGCGAATCTCTCGCAATACACGCGGGTTCGGATCGGGATCCAGTACGCGATTCTCTTCGAACGGAGACACCGCATCGAGCGACCAGGTGTGCGGCATCGACAACTCATCGATAAATTCCTTCCCGAAACGAATCCTGAGTCCCTTGATCTCCTTTAGCAGTGCCGGAATGAACTTGAAGGCGTACCGAAAGGTGGAAGGCGTGATGCCATGATCTAAAATCGAGCCGTGCGCCACGGTATAGCCGCCATCCTCGCGGCGCCTGATACCCAGGCGATCGTCAAACAGATTTCCGTCCAGTACGTTTTCTGCCTGCGCTGTACGCGCCACCGTACCGCGAACTTTCAGTTGCGGAACGGCAATACCCATTGAGCGACAGAACATCGACGTCCATGCCCCCGCCGAGCACAGCACAACCGACGTACGAATCGATCCATGCTCGGTAACCACCGCGGAAACGCGTCCGGCAGATGACTCGACACCGCGGACGGCACAAGCAGTCAGCAATGTTGCACCCGCACGAGCTGCTGCCCGCGCAATGGCCGGCGCTGTCTTGTGCGGTTCCGCGCGAGCGTCGCTGGGTGTATACATCGCCCCGTGCCACCGGGGTGAGGCGCCCCGAACCATCGTTCCGAGTTCGTCGGAGTCGATGACACGCGTATCGAGTTCGAAGTCGCGGGCGGCGTCCAGCCACTCGTGGAACGCCTCCATGTCTTTCTCAGAGTTAGCCGTAAACAGGCAGCCCCCCTGCGTAAAGCCAACCGACTCACCTGTCTCCGCTTCGAGGTCACGAAAGATTCGCAGGCTCTCGATCATCATCGGTAGCTCGCGCACATCACGGCCCTGCTGCCTTACCCAGCCCCAGTTTCGTCCGGATTGTTCGCCGGCAATGTAGCCCTTCTCGCAGAGGACGACGTCGATTCCCTGGCGCGCCAGGAACCAGGCGGTCGACACACCAACGATACCGCCACCGATGATGACAACATCCGCAGCATCGGGAATCTCCGTAGGTGGCTGTAGCGGTCCTGACCAGGTACCGGCGACGATCCTGTTATTATTCTCATTGTTCATGGTTGCGTGCTGCTCCCTTTTAGGCGATAAGGATTATATCGACATGTCGATGCCGTAAGACAGACGGCTGAACAATTCTCCCCATTTGACCGGAGCGACCCCATTCTGCCAGGCAGTCTCTTCAACAGGTTAAAACTCGCCGGATTGACGGTGTCACTGGTTTTGCTGGTGGCCTGCGGTGCGCGCGAGGTCCTTGAGCCTCGGCATGCCGCCGTGCCGATCGGCGTGAACCTCAGCGGCAACTGGCAAATGCAGGCCGATGAACGCTCGGATCGGCAACGCATCCGGCAAGCCATACGACGCACGGATGGCATCAGTGATTTCGACCTGTTCAGGCGACCCGATCGGGATTCGAACGATCGCAATCGTCGGTCCGGCCGCAGCGGGGTCAAGGGTGGGCTGGTCTTCGTTTTCCTGGAAACAGGCTCATTCCTGAAGGTAACGCAAACCGAGCATGGCCTGTTCATCAGCTTTGATCGCGCCGTTGTCGAGGAATACCGC
>CAZVWF010000057.1:0-18021 GCA_964630795.1 uncultured Woeseia sp.
GGCAGATTGTTGACGCCGTCCAGTATGACCGGGATGTTCGCGCTGGCCAGTTGGCCGGCTACCATCCACGCTTCAGATCCGCCGGTGACAATCGCTCGTATGTCATATTCCTCAGCAATTTCGATCACGCGGCTGATGTCGCTGGCACGATTGACGTTGAACATCATGGCAGTGTCACCGTTCAGGACACCGGAAAGGGCTTGAAGGTCGGCACCGCTGATTGAATAGTCGCGCCAGTCGCCGCGTTCGTAGGCCGCTCGATTTTGCTGGTAATCGGCAGCATCGTCCAATGCCGCCCTGAGTACCTGAATGGCAGCGGCACGGGACCCCCCCGCGACGTTGCTGCCGGATTCGCCGAAATTGGCGACAACGACACCACCACGTTGCATGAACGAATCCGAATCTCCGCCAAGGTGCACGACAGAGCCCAGGCCGGAGAGTACGTGGCTCGCATTCCCCTGGTCGTCCGTGCCGCCGCCCGCCCGAGGGGTCAATCCCGCCTGTGTGACACCATCGATACGGCTGATCGCAACCACGATTGAACGAGGATTGTAGGCACTGGCGACATCAAAACCTGCTGCAAACTGGGTGCCACGTTGGGTGGCATCGTTTGTACCGGCGACTGCACCAACTTCACTCAATCCTATGGCGCCGACTGGAGAGAAAAGTCCGGGTGTCACGATTTTGCCGTTGGCGTCGATGATTCTTGTACCGGGCGGAATTGCGACATTGGTACCAACCACCGTAATAAGCCCATCGTCAATCAATACGGTGGCGTTCTCGATCGTGCCGGCCGGCCCAACCGTGTGAACGGTGCCGCCGGTAATTGCGATGCTCTGGGCAAATGCGCCATTGGCGAGGAACAGAAGGGCAGTGAAACGGATCAGTGTCTTCATTCGGCACCTCCATGTTGGGCAGAGGTACCTAGCGTAAAGTCGGTGACCGGATTGGCGGCAGCATTGCCGCGGTCGTAGGCGAGCGCGCCGTCAACGTAAACCTGTTGCGCCTGGGCATAAATGCTGAATGGATTGCGATTCCAGACAGTCACATCAGCCATCTTGCCGGCTTCGAGTGTGCCGACATAATCCGCTATGCCCAGTGCTTTGGCTGCATTTGCCGTAAACCAGCGTATGGCGCGTTCCGGCGGGATGTCGATGCCTGCTTTCGCTGCGGCACCCATGACCTTGGCGGACTCCTGATTAAGCCTCTGAATACCGATGTCATCGTCGGAATGCATCACCGTGCAGGCATCGGCCTGATCCAGGATGGCGGCATTCTCCCGGATGCCATCGAAGGCTTCCATCTTGAACCCGTACCAGTCTGCCCAGATCGCGGCGCAGGTGTCATTTTGGCGCAACAGGTCGGCAATTTTGTATGCCTCGACAGCATGGTGAAATGCGGTGATTTTGTAGCCAAATTCCTGTGCGATCTCGAGCATGACCGACATCTCGTCAGCGCGATAGCAGTGGTTATGGACGAGGATGTTGCCCGTGAGCACGCCAGCCAGGGTTTCGAGCTGCAGGTCGCGTGTCGGTGCCTCTCCCTGTCCACCTTCAGCTGCTTCCGATTTCTTCAAATAGTCGGCTGCCGCTATCCATGCAGATCGATAGCCGGCGACGTTCCCCATCCGGGTTGACGGGGCCGAACCACGATTACCGTAAACACGCTTCGGATTTTCGCCGCATGCCATCTTGAGGCCGTGCGGTGCCCCGGGGAATTTCATGTCCATAACCGACTGGCCAGGAATGTTCTTGAGCGTAACGCCACGACCGCCGAAGAGGTTGGCGGACCCGGGTAGTATTTGCAGTGTGGTCACACCACCTGCCAGCGCGGCGACGAATCCCGGGTCCTGTGGCCAGACGCTGTGTTCTGCCCAGACTTCGGCCGTATTGGGACTCGTGGCCTCATTGCCATCAGAGTGGGCGTTGACGCTGGGGGACGGGTAATTCCCCAAATGAGAGTGCACATCGATGACGCCCGGCGTCACCCAAAGTCCGTTCGCATCGACCACCGTAAGGCCGGATGCATCGAGGCCGGCCCCGACTGCCTCTATTTTTCCATCACGCATGATAACGTCGGCGTTGTCGAGACGCTCTCCGGTTCCTGTGAGAACCGTTGCGTCCTGCAGAATGGTCGGTGCAGAGGGTAGTGGCGTGTAGCGGCTGCCGTAGGGCGCTGCCCCGGATTCATCGGCGACCGGCTCACAGGCCGTCAGCAAGGCGCCTATGGCCAGGATCGCCAGGCGAACAGGCAGTTTGTTCATGAGTAGCTCCGTTTGATCGTCGGATGTTATTGTTTTCAAGTGTTGGTCGAGAATAACAGAGCCACCGGGGACCTGCAGGCCCGGGCGGAAACCATGATTCGGCGAATACCAATACTTGCTGTGCTGTTCGCTGTAGATTGTCATTGCCGTCTGCGACTTCTGTACAGGCAGGCAATTCCCCTTACCCTCGACACTTGCAAATGTCGCAAGTGAACATATTTAAGTCAGATGAATCCAAGCGAACGGACGTATAATTTTCGTACCAGGTTGGCCTGACAATTGAGGCAAGAGGATGACCATGAGTGATCAACCAATGGACCATGCGCCGCCAGAGGCAGACGCGGGCGGACAGTCTGAACGGAGCAAGCTGGAGAAGAACGTAAAGATGCGTTCTACCTGGATTCGCCTCTTATTCATGCTCATGTTTTCATTCCTCTATGGCATTTCCAGGCTGGTCACTGCGGCAGTTGTCGTTATCCAGTTTCTCCATGTGCTGTTCACCGGTGAAACCAACGGGCAGCTAAAAAGCCTCGGTCATTCACTGGCTATCTACTCGTACGAGGTTGTCGACTATCTAAGCTTCAATACGGAAACCAGGCCCTTTCCGCTGGATGCGGCATGGCCGAATGAATTACCACAAAAAGAATCGCCAGCGCAGGACTAGCTGCCGGCCAATTCGTTGATGATCACGTACCAATGCTCGAGCGCAGTGTAAAAGCTGCGCACGGGCACTCGCTCGTTCAGTCCATGCGAGAAGTCGTCTTCCGGATTGAGGAACAAGCCCATCACGCCATAGGTTGGTAATCCGGCCGCACGGGTTTCCTTGCCGTCTGTTCCGTAGGCAGACATGTAGGGAACGATGGGTATGCCCGGATAACGGGTGTGCACGGCCTTGGCGATGGCATATATAACATCTTCGCGCAGTTCGGACGCCGGGCCGGCCAGTGGATCGTCCAGCACAGTAATCTCCAGGGCATCAGAATCCGCGACGTTGCTCAGGGTTTGCTGAATTTCTTCAACATCGATCCCCGGGAAGATTCGACAGTTGATTGTCGCCGTTGCCGATTGCGGCAATGCATTTTCTGCGTGTCCGCCGCGAAGCATGGTGGGGATACAGGTTGTCCGCGTAACGCCAACAAGAAAGGGGTCATCAAACAGGATATCGGCTGCTTCCTCGTCGCCTGGGTTGTGGTAGATACGGCGCATTGCCTGACCCGCGGGACCTTCGGTCACCTCTGCTGTTTGCGCGAAATACTGCAAGGTGACCTCGTTGGTCCGAACCGGGAACCGGTGTTGTTCGATATTTCGTATTGCGCGGGCGAGGTCATAAATCGCATTGTCACGTCGGGGCATTGAGCTGTGGCCACCTGGATTGCGCGCGGTGATTTCGAAGGTGGCAAATGTCTTCTCTGCGGCCTGCAGGTTGTAGGCTTTTGGCTTACCCTCGGCATCCAGTACGCCACCTCCCGCATCTGCATTGAGGATGAATTCTGCGTTTGTCAGGCCACGGTGTGTATTGACCAGTTCGCGGGTTGAGCGCATGCCGGTTTCCTCATCACCCGTGAAAATGATGATGAGATCGCGCGTCGGGATGAAACCCTCCTCTTTGAGTCTTAGAAACGTCGTGGTCAGCATCGTTGTGCCAAACTTGTCATCGTATGATCCACGCCCGAAGAAATAGCCATTTTCCTCGATCAACGTGAAGGGATCCCGCTCCCAGTCCTCGGGCAAGGCGTCCACGACATCCATGTGCGCCATCAATGCAACCGGTTTTTTGCCCGAACTCCCATCGCCGCGGTAGCGCACGACAAGACCCGCTATCTGTTCGCCGTTCCTTGCGGTAAATGGCAGAACGTGAATATCACTGCCAGGAAAACCGCCCGCTGCAAACTGTTCCGCCAGGTACTCGGCCATCAAGGGGACCAGGCCGTGCCCTTCAGCTGTGCGCAGCGATATTGAATGCGCGTAGATCTCCAGTGCTTTTAGCTGGTAGTCCTGCGTGTAATCGCTGCTTTTGTCCTGCGCGCCGGCAATGCCGCAGATAAGCGCAAAAACCAATACGCCAAAGGTTTTGTTCATTGGGATGACTTCGGGCAACTCTGGTGGGCGCGAGCATAACGAATGAGGCTCATGACCGCGAGGAGTTCGGTGATCCGGTGACGGGGTTATCGCCATGGAGCGCGCCGACAAGATCAAATCCCGGTTTGTGGCAAACAGTCGGCACTTCACCTTCTGACACGTAGGTAGAACTACGCATTCAAACGGTTCACCCGGCCCCCGAAAATCAACCGGAGACTGGATAGTGATTGGAAAAATGGTTGATCTTGTTATTTCAGTATGCGAGTTCCTGGGGCCGGCTGCGGTGATTCTGATTTCGTTGACCTTGCTCGGGATCGCTCTCGGAAAGATTCGCGTCTAGGCTAGAGCCAGCCGTCCCAGCCCGGACCACGCACAACGCGCCCCGGCGTCGCGCCGGTGTGCCTGCCATGCCTCAGTACCTGCGCCCCGTTCACGAACACGTGGTACATGCCCGTTGCATACTGGTGGGGCTCTTCGAACGTGGCGTTGTCGGTAATTCTGTCCGGATCGAAAACGACAACATCAGCGTAATAACCCTCTCGTAACTCTCCCCGCTGGAACGTGCCAATATTGGATGCGGGCAGGGATGTCATGCGTCGAATCGCCTGCTGTAGCGGAATGACTCGCTCTTCGCGAACGTATTTGCCCAGCAACCTTGCAAAGTTGCCGTAGGTTCGCGGATGCCGGCTGGACTCCAGGAATATGCCTTCTGCGGAAGGTGCGCCGGCATCCGAGCCAAAGCTCATCCAGGGTATTGCAACTTTCCGCTTGACGTTCTCCTCCGACATGAGGAAATAGACGGCATCAACCCGGCTGTCATCTTCCACAACCAGGTCCATGGCGGTCATTGCCGGATCCGTTCCGCGCTCGTCGGCAACTTCCTGCAAGGTCTTGCCGATCAGGTGCCTTAGATTCGGATTTCGGAAACCGATCAGCAGGATGTTTTCGGGACCTGCATCGACAAAGAAATTTTCCCATTCACGCGTCGGTTCTCGCATCTCTGCCGCAACCCGCTCACGTATCGCGGGATCCTGCAGGCGCTCAACCCAGGCGTTGTGCCCGCCATCCTGGACCCACAACGGCATCGTTGCATTGAGTCCGGTTGAACCGGCGGTGTAGGTGTACATGTCCGCCGTAATGAACAGGCCGGCCTCTCGCGCTGCTTCTATCATGTCGAAAACGGTCGAGAGCTTGTGCCAGTTGTTTCTGCCTGAAGCCTTGAGGTGATAGACCTCGGACGGCGCACCGGTAACGCTCGCGATCTTGATGAGCTCCTGTACGCCTTCTTCCAGCCGGCTGCCCTCTGATCGGAGGTGCGAGATATACGATCCATCATACTCGGCTGCAATACTTACCAGCGCAATGAGTTCCTCGGTGCTCGCGAAGTTACCGGGCGCATAGATCAGTGATGAGCCCACGCCCATCGCGCCTTCGCGCATTGCCTGACTGACCAGGTCCTGCATACGCGCCAGTTCGTCTGGTGTCGCCGGCCGGTTGTCGTAGCCAATTTCGTGGACCCGTAGTGTCGTCGCTCCGACATACGACGCAACGTTGACAGAAACACCGCGATTTTCCAGGTGTTCGAGGTATTCGCCGAGCGTCGTCCACTCGATCTCATACTGGATATCCCCCTGGCGTTCGCGCATCCGGGCTTTCATGGTCTCGCTCAATGGCCCCATGGAGGTGCCTTCGCCCATGACCTCCATCGTGACGCCCTGCATGACATCACTCATGGCCCGACCGTCTTCAATCAGCGTTTCGTTCGCCCAGGAAAGCATATTGATAAATCCCGGGGCTACAGCGAGTCCTTCTGCATCGATCTCAACCGTGCCGCTGAATCCGGACAGGTCGCCGATACGTTTTATACGATCGCCGGCCAGCGCAACATCGGCAACAATGGGGTCGTTTCCGGATCCATCGTAGACATCTCCACCCCGTATGATGACGTCGTAGTCACCAGGACCTCCTGGACCACAAGCGACAAGAGTCAGTACCGCCAAAGGCAGCAGAATAACTTTCAACCAGCGTGACAGCATTGTCATGGATTCCAGTGATTCATCGATGTCCGGCGACCGCTTCAACTTCACGCCAGACACGCATCATATTGCCACCGAGGATCTTGACGATATCCTCATCGCTGTAACCACGCCCAATGAGTCCTTCGACCAGGTTGGGGTAGCTCGAAACGTCCTTCAGGCCGATCGGCAGGCTGTCGCCGACGCCGTCATAATCGGAACCGATACCGACGTAGTCGACGCCAACCAGTTCGACCACGTGATCAAAATGATCCAGTGTTTCGTCCAGCGTTGCGTAAGGGTAGGTTCCATTTTCTTCGATCCAGGCCTGCCGAAATGCCACGAGCTCCTCGGCGTCTTCCTCAAGGTTATTGGCTTCCATGTAGGCGGCCACTGCAGCACGGCGAGCCGGATTGTAGTCCTGTGCTTTCTGCGTGATGAAGGCGGAGCCGTAGTTGATCATGACCAATCCACCGTTTTCGGCGAGACGTATAATCATGTCGTCGGCAATATTACGTTCCCAGCCGGGCGTGAAGTGTCGCGCAGACGAGTGCGATGCGATTGCAGGCGCCGTGGTCACTTCCATCACATTCCAGAACGCCTCGTCCGATACGTGACTGATGTCGACGATGATGCCGAGCCGATTCATTTCGCGAACCACTTCGATCCCGAAGTCACTGAGGCCACCATGCTGCTTGTTATCGTCATACGAGGAATCGGAAAGGTGATTGGACAAGCCATGGGCAAGCGTGACGTAACGGATGCCGCGGTCATGAAAGTACTGCAAATTCGCGAGATCGCCTTCAATCGGCGAGCCGTTTTCCATGCCCAGGGGAAGCGATATCTGGCCCGCTTCAAAGTGGGCCTCGACATCGGTGGGTGACAAGGCAATGGCAAACTTGCCGGAGGATTCATCGACGATTCGATTGACGAGATCAATCAGTTCGTCAGCCACCTCTTTTGATCGACCCTCCGCCTCGAGTCCGGCGGGTGTGTAAATCGACATGAAAGGGGCATTCAGTCCACCCGCGACGGCGCGGGGATAGTCAAAATCGCCGCCGTCGGTCGCGACCGACACGTCTTCCCATGCATCGTAAAGCCGGTAGGGCACGTCGATGTGCGTATCGATGATGATCGAGTCCTGCGCGAGTCTCATTGCATGGGTGGCAACGTCTTCTGTCGCAGCGTCCTGGCCCTCGGGTTGGCCTGCCTGTTCGGACGGACCACAGGCCGCCAGGTTGATAGAAATCGCGAGTATCGCGATACGTTGAAAATTCATGATTTCCCCCGGAAAATGACCAGCTTGTGCGGACGCCAGAGTATAGGCAATTCGGGGCAAAACGACAGCCCGGAAAGGCGGGTCTGCGGCCAGAGCCGCACTCCGAGAAGTAATCGCGCTATGATGTTGGTATGAACCTGCTCTCACTCATCTTGATTGCAATGGCGATTATTGTCGGCGGTTGCGTTTTCTACGTGGCCTGGGAGCTGTCTTCGGGACGCTATGAGTCTGGAGACGCACCGGGCTCGTCAATGAAGTCGGGACCGGATGGATCGAAAGAGTCCGAAGATCCATCCAGTCCCTAGACAGGAGCGGGGCGCTCCCGTGCCTCTGCCCAATCAGAGGCCCTGACGTACCTAATCCTGGTGATTCCTGACGCGCGGACGGCGGTTACTGCCCGGACTATTGCTTCGGCTTGACGATCGACTGCTGGATCTCGGCGCTGCCGGTGTCCTGGGTCGTGCCACGGGCGCCGAGAATCTCGGCGCAGGCGTGGCCCTCGGTGCACTGACTCTCGGCGCAGGCGCGGTGCGGCGAGTTGGTGCTGCAGTTCGCGGCGATGTCACTGTACGGCGATTTTGCGACGCACCGGCCCTGGGCGGGGCGGCAATGCTGCGACGGGTGGTGCTGGTGCCGTTCGACTGCCTCGGCCGGCTGGACGACGCGCTGACGCGCGGCGGTGCCGCAAGTCGATCGGTCGTATCCCGTCGAGTCGTTACACCGCTGTCAACGCGGTCAGTGGTTGTACGATTACGTGTGTCGGATGAGCGATCCCGGAAAGAGATATCATTACGGGTGCTGGTCGCCGACGTCCGTCTGTTTTCCGTGCGCGTATTCGGGGCTGCCGAGCGGACCCGGTTTTGACTGCGGGTGTTCGTATTACGCCTTGACGAATTACCGGCAAGATCGCGGTTGCTTCTTGTGTTCCGGGTGCCGGCAACCGGCGTGATCCGATTGTCCCGCTCTCGCAATCCAAGGTCCATTCGACCATCGTTGCCGACGCGCAGTCGGTTGTCGCGGCGCACCGTAAAGTCTCGGCTGTTTTGGGAGCCGTTCGGCGTGTAGTGATAATTCCTGACTCGCTGTTGCGCGCCCGAGCGGGCTCGCGGCTGCCAGTAATCTCCGTCGCGATGGCGATATCGATGCGTTCGATAGCGGTTGTTCACATACCAGTTATTGAAGATCGTGATGTTCGGGCGACGATAGTAATGGTCGTAGTAATACCGTCCGTAGTAAGGGTGTCCCCAGTAACTCGGGTGGTAAACGTGCAGGTAGTGATTCGACCAGCCGATCGAAAAGGCCGTCGTCACACCCCAAAAATGACCCGAGCGGAATCGATACCCGGTTGGATAGGGGTAGTAGTACACGGGGTAGGGGTTCGGGTAATAGTTATAAACCCGTCGCGGTTGATGGACTACGACTTCCGCAGGCTCGTAGTAGGGAACGTAAATGATCTCTTCGCTGACCGGTACGATTTCCAGCACGCCCTCGTCATCGTAATCGACGTTCTGATGTTCGTCGGACTTGAGGTTTCCGGCGGCATAGGCGCGGTCGCGGAAGGCCTCGACAGCGGCAATTACGTCGCTCTGCTGGTTGATGACTGCCTCACCCAGGCGCCAGGTCCAGTCGATGTCTTCATCCATCATGCCGACGACATCAGGATAATTCAGTAACGCAACGATTGAGTCGTCCCATTCTTCGTCAGGCTCGAGTGAACTGTCCGATTCAAGCATCTTGAGGAACCGGGCAGCCTGCACGATCTCGAGCGGATAGGTCGAGGCGGGTAATACGATGGCCAGCAAGTCGTCCGGATAGAGGGCGACAGGGCCGACCAGGTCTTCCAGTTCGGTCGCTGATAATGACCCGGCGGTGTCATCGGTATTCGCCGGTTTGGCATCACCCTGTCGCTCGTAAGTGCCGACAGGGTCGCCATTTCCATCAACAGGGACCTGCGCGACTGCAGAGAGAGCGAGCATCATGAGTGCCGCCGTGGTTGTTGCGAGGGATGGGTGTCGTTTAATCGGGCCGTTCATGATGGCCTCCCGGTTATCCGGTCCGCGTCAATACGAACCACTGAATATGGTACGCAGCATATCTCGGTGAACCTGAACTGACCCTTAATTGACGGAAAATAGAGAATATCAATAAAAACAGTGGGTTACTGAGTTTCTTTGAAGTGCTGAGGAAATTTTTTGCAACGGGATCGTTAAGGAATCCAGGGGAAGCCTGAAAAGACAGCCACAGAGATCGTGGAAGATAGCGCTCAACGTCATTCCGCTCCCGCGACCAGGTTGTCCGGGGAGGCCGAACCAACGAAGTCCGTACCCGGGCAATCCGGATCTGGCCCTCATTTCGCCGGTGGCGGCCCAATGAACTCTTGGATGTGGCCGCGGTTTGAGTCGTCGAGGATGATTTCTCCATACCACCGGCGCAATTGGCGCACATCGGCGAATTCAGGGTGATGCACCTCGGTTATTCGCGCATAACTGAACGATCGATTCTCATTGAAGATAACGAAGAGGTATTGATGCACCGCGAGGCTTTCCGGTAACGACAATTGCATTAATTCACCCAGGAGCACATAGGAGGCCGGTACCTCAAGTTCGCCGATAAAGAGATGCTGTTTGCGTATTTCCCAGCCAGCGCGGCGAAAGGATGCACCAATCGAGGCACCCGCAACGATCGCCTCGTGGATTTCCTGGTATTCCGGCCTTGGCTCCCCGAGATATTCGACCAGCGCATACGTGCGCGTAACCGGTTTGCCGCCGGTTTCCGAGTACAGGCTGGATACACGCCGTTGTTCATCTTCCTGGAGTACCGCCACCCCGTAACTGCCGAAGACCGCCTGAATGCGGTCACTGTTGAGTGGCGGCCCGGAGGCAGCACAGGCGACGAGGAATAAAGGGATCACTGGGGCGAGCCAGCGATTTGCGAGTCTGGTCATTTAATCCTTGCGCCTGCTACGCATCGCGATGGGTTTAGAATGCCGGCATAGTACTGCAATGCAAGCTAAAGATCGGAGGATGCGATGCGCGCAATGTCGCTTGCGGCGATAGCCCCGCTGGAAGACAACCCGTCGCCACTTACGCTCATTGACGCGCCACGCCCGACGCCGGGTCAAAATGAAATTTTGATTCGGGTCAGTGTCTGTGGGGTCTGCCATACCGAAATTGATGAAATCGAGGGGCGCACACCACCCCCGGCGCTCCCGATCATACCGGGCCACCAAGTGGTGGGTGTCGTGGAAGAAAAGGGGGCCGGTGTCTCGATGTACAAAGCGGGGGATCGGGTAGGGGTGGGCTGGATCTACGCGTCAGATGGCAGTCCGAACGAGAATCTGAGCGAGGCCTTTCGGGCAACAGGACGAGATGCGAATGGCGGGTATGCCGATTACATGGTGGTGCCGGAAGGTTATGCCTACCGGGTTCCGGCGGTATTTTCCGACGAGGAGGCAGCGCCCCTTTTGTGCGCGGGAGGGGTCGGGTTTCGGGGGTTCGGGCCACCTGGTATTACAGCTTGCCAGGCACTTGTACCCGGATAGCGAGATATTCGTTTTCGCCAGAAGCAAAAGGGAGCGCCTGTTTGCGCTTGAGCTGGGGGCTGCGTGGACCGGGGACACCGGTGACGCGCCACCGCAGAAGCTTCATGCGATCATTGACACGACACCGGCTTGGCGCCCCGTGCTGGCTGCGCTCGAAGCCCTGAGACCGGGTGGCCGACTGGTCATCAATGCGATCAGGAAAGAGGATGGTGATAAGGCGTTAATGGCCGACATAGACTATGCCCGACACCTCTGGGAAGAGAAGGTGATTCAGTCTGTTGCTAACGTAACGCAACATGATCTGCGTACCTTCCTTGAGGTTGCCGCAGAAATTCCGCTGAAGCCTGAAGTGCAGACCTGGCCACTGGCAGAGGCCAATCTGGCGCTTCGGGCGCTCAAGGAAGGACACCTGCGTGGTGTGCATGTTTTAAAAATTAATTAAAACAACTATTTAAGGTATATTTTTAATTCTTATTCGAGGATTTGATATCGTCCCTTGTATGCCGCCTTTCCGTTTATACTCTCGCATTCGATTTGATGGTTTCCGACACCATGATGCATAACCTCGTGTGTTTCCGCTGTGGTACTTCCCTTGGCGCTTTGAGTTTGCCATTCGGGAGGCGCGACGAGTGCCCGGAGTGCAGCATTCATTTGCATGTTTGCAAAATGTGCCGGTTTTACGATCCGGCGGTTCCGAAGCACTGCCTTGAAGACGATACAGAAGCGGTGTACGAAAAAGAGAAGGTCAACTTTTGTGATTGGTATGAACCATCTGATGACGCATTCGACCCGGTGCGGGGCGGCGAGGCTGCGGCCGCTAAATCCGCACTTGCTGCATTGTTTGGGGATGAAGTGACGGAAAAGTCAGCCCCGGACGCACAACTCGAAGATGCCGAGGACCTGTTCAAGTAATCATGGAGCGCTCACGACGACAATACAGACAGATGACATCGACGGTCGCTGTGGCAGCCAACCTCGGAAGGGGTGGTCGGGCGGACGCCAGGGATCCGCATTAAATGGTGGACCAGGCGGTGGTTTTACTTTCGGGCGGTCAGGATTCCACGACCGCACTGTGGTGGGCGATTCGGAAGTTTGGGTCCGGGAACGTATTCACGGTGAGTTTTGACTATGGCCAGCGGCATCGCATCGAACTGAAATGTGCCGCCCGGGTTGCCGAGGGCGCGGGCGTGCCCAATGTGCTATTGCCGATCGATACCTTTTCGGCGATAGGGGGTAACGCGCTGGTCGATGCCGAGCAGATCGTTGCTGAGGGGCGTAACAGCGACCTGCCGACGACGTTCGTTCCGGGCCGTAACCTGATCTTTCTTACTTACGTGGCCGCGTGGGCGTGGCCGCGCAAAATTCAACACCTGGTGACCGGCGTTGCGCAAACCGATTACAGCGGCTATCCGGACTGCCGCCGCGAAACAATCGACGCCCTTTCTGACGCGCTTTCGCTCGGGATGGACCAGGAGTTCACCATTCACACGCCCCTCATGAATCTATCCAAAAAGGAGACCGTTCTCCTGGCGGAGTCCCTTGGTGCACTGGATGCCATGGCCCTGACCCATACCTGCTATGAGGGCGAACGGCCGCCCTGCGGCGAATGCCCCGCTTGCCGGCTCCGTGCCAAGGGTTTTGAAGAAGCCGGCATCGCCGATCCCCTGGTTTCCGCATGACGTATTCAGTGAGGGAAATCTTCTTTACCTTGCAGGGTGAAGGTGCCCGGACGGGTCGGCCCGCGGTATTCCTTCGGTTTGCCGGCTGTAATTTGTGGTCAGGCCGCGAACGGGATCGGGCCGCAGCGGTGTGCAATTTCTGCGATACAGCGTTTGTCGGTACGGGTGGCCCCGGTGGCGGCAAGTTCGTCGACGCCAGGGCGCTGGCAGATGCTGTAGCCGGGCAGTGGCCGGAGAGTGGAGAGGCGGGTTCCCGGTATGTTGTCTGTACCGGCGGCGAACCGCTGTTGCAGCTCGACCCGGCGGCGATCGCAGCGCTGCATGCTGTCGGGTTTGAAATTGGCGTAGAGACCAACGGCACGATCGTCGCGCCGGAAGGAATCGATTGGCTTTGCGTAAGTCCCAAAAGCAATGCGGGGCTTGTTCAGCGATTCGGTGATGAGTTAAAACTGGTGTTTCCGCAAGTCGAAGCCGAAGCGCAACCGGAGCGATTTGCATCACTTTCTTTCGACTATTTTTTTCTTCAGCCAATGGATAATCTGCAAAAGGCGGAAAATACGGCGGCTGCTATTGAATACTGCAAGGCGCAGCCGCAATGGCACCTTAGCCTGCAAACACACAAACTCGTTGGAATACCCTGAATGCCCGTCAATCATCGCATCATGAGACTCGTTTTCGCCTTCGGCATAGGGCTGCTGGTCTCATTCTTTTCATATCAATGGATTTCGAACCCGGAACGAGCACAACAACGGGCGATCGAGGAGGCGGTGGTCCGTGAATCGCGCCTGATCCTGGTGTCCATGGTGTCCAATGGCAACGATCTGGAGTTGTCAGACCCGCTCAATCGCGTTCGGGAAGCCGGCAAGGTATACATTTATCCGATCACGGTTGGCTGGGAGCTCTCGGGACAGTACCGCCGTGCGGGCGAGCAACGCTGGCACCCGTACCTGATGGTTCTCGATGGCGAGTCCAGGCTGGTTTCCCTGTCCGTGCAGGACGACGACGCGACGGTCGCTCTGAAGGCAGTGAATGACGCCAGGTTGACGATCACGGAACGACGCTGAACAAGGCCGTCATGCAGGCGACGAATACGATTTCGCCCCGGCGCCGAACGAGTGTCAGTCCTAGTCGACTTTGAGTCCCGCTATCTCGGAGGGGCTGGCTCCCAGCGAACTCGCAACCCTGTCGAAGAAGTCGATTTCCAGCACGCTGATTTCCGTATCGCACTTGATGACCTCGGCCAGCAGGTGGACGAGGGCGATTCGGTCGGAACTCAGGAGCTTCTTGCCCGCGCTGGCCAGGTACTTGTCCAGTGGCGTCGACTCGTAGAGCTCGGTTCTTGCAGCCTTGCGCACATCCTGTTCCGAAATTGCGATGCCCGCTTCCCGCTCCACGATATCCTGAATCGTCTGCATCTCAATTTGTTGAATACTCGAATCGGAGCTCGAAGCTCTCGCGAGCACCATCAGGAGCACCTCTGCAAATAGTGCGCGTTGTTCTTCCTCGCCGATGTCTGAACCGCCGAAAATCTTGAGTACGTTGCCTAGGTCTGCAATTGCCATGGTTTGCTCTTGATAATTAACGGTTAATGCCATTTTGATGGCAACAAGTATAACCGGAACCCGCGGCAAACGAAGCAATCAGCCGGTTTCAGGGACACATTTAGCACAATCCGACGGTCGCGGCCGCCATCCGCGGGACGTCAATGGATGCGGTTTCGCGCGTGTTACTACCGGGACCTTCGGATTGCAGTGTTCGCATGGAACGGAACCCATGCGGAGGGGGTCCGGCGGCTGACCAAAGGACCGAAGCACGTCACTGAATAGCACAATATTCAAAAAATGCCACGGTGTGCCCGGTCAACCGGCCCGACTGCGGCTGGTGAGTGTGTGGAGCAACCGGGACTCGGCAAGTGACGCAGGGCGAGGTATCAGTCGTCCGTCGCGGCCGCGTAGTCCAAAGCAAAACCGACCAGGGTGCGAACACCGGTCATTAGCGCACCATCCTCGGCAATGAAGAACGGCGAATGATTGGACGGTCGCTCCGACCGCGGAACGTCCGGATCGTTGATGCCGAGCATCAGGAAAAGCCCCGGAATGCGCTCCTGGAAGAACGAGAAGTCCTCTGCGCCGGTGATCAACGCACTCTCGTGGACATTTTCGGTACCCGCCGCCCATTCCAGCGTAGGCATCATCTGCCGCAGCAGGGTCGGGTGATTGCCAGTAACCGGTGCATAGCCTTCGATGATGACCTCTGCGGTGGCCCCGTTGGCCTCGGCGATAGCACGAACGGTGCTCCTGAGCTTGGCATGCAGCGTTTCCCGAATGCCGGCATCAAAGGTCCGGATGGTCCCGGACATCTCCACCTTGTCCGGAATGATGTTTCCTCGTACGCCGCCGTGGATGCTGCCTATCGTAATGACAGCCGGGCTGTTTGTGATATCGAGGTGCCGGGACGGAATGCCCTGAATCGCGGTGGTTATCTGAGCCGCTACGTAAATGGGATCGACGCCGAGCCAGGGTGACGAGCCGTGCGTTTGCACCCCCGTTATGTTGATCTGCAGTCCATCTGCGGCAGCCATGAAACCGCCGGACCGGTACATCAGGGTGCCCGAGTCACCGGGCCAGGCATGGAGGCCCAGAATGGCCTCGGGTGCGTCGGGACCATCGAGAACACCTTCCGCAATCATCATTATTGCGCCGCCATCTTCGCCCGGGGGCGGCCCTTCTTCTGCCGGCTGAAAGATGAATTTGATCGTACCGGGGACCTGCTCCCTGTTTTGCGCCAGCACTTCCGCTGCGCCCATCAGCATGGCTACATGCGTGTCGTGGCCGCAGGCATGCATGACGGGCACGTCCTGGCCGTTGTATTCCCCGCGTGCGGTGGAGGCGAATGGTGCGCCCGTCTGCTCGAGAACCGGCAGGCCATCCATATCCGTGCGCAGTGCGATGACCGGCCCCGGTTTCCCACCGATCAGGGTGCCAACAACCCCCGTATGTGCAACGCCGGTCCTGATATCGTCAAAGCCCAGGTTGCGCATGTGTTCAGCAACGATACCGGCGGTGCGGAATTCTCGATTCGAGAGCTCCGGATGCTGGTGAATGTCGTGGCGCCAGGCGATAACCTTCGGTTCAACGTCAGCAAAACTTGCCGCCAGCCCCGATTTGGGGTCCTGTGCAAGCGCACTGCCTGCGAGCAGGCAGGCAGACAGGTGTAAAAACAGAGGCATCTTCCGCATCGGGTACTCCGGTTGGTAACGATCACGGCTAATTTAAGGTACAGCCCTTGCCGTTGTCCATGTTCGAAGGAGGACAGGGATCCTGACGCTGGCTGGAAATGTCCCGCAGCACGAGGGTTGTACTGCCTGTCCTGACGACGGCGCCAATTAATCGTCCGCCACTTTACTGCGAGACTGTTTGACCCGTGAGCGATGCGCCTTGTCTGCCAGCCGTTTTTCCTTCGCGCGTTTTCCGGGTCGGGTCTTCTTTCTGGCTTTTGGCTCAGCGCAGGCTCTCAGAATCAGTTCACGCAAGCGTTCCAGTGCGTCGGCGCGGTTCTTCTCCTGTGAACGCGAGTTTTGCGCCTTGATATTGACGACCCCGTCTTCCGTAATGCGCTGGTCCTTGAGCGCCAGTAATCGCAGGCGGACGTCGTCAGGCAGTGCGCCGGACTTCGCAATATCGAATCTCAGGTGTATTGCTGATGAGACCTTGTTGACGTTCTGTCCACCGGGGCCGCGAGAACGAATGGCCGTACACTGAATCTCGGCATCCGGAATATTAATGCTGTCATTAATTATCAACATGGGTCGGCTCTGGCTTCAGAATATGTGAGAATGCGCTGCTTTGCAGCCGCGGATCGCCGATGCCGCTTCGAAACATCTTAATCCTGATCAGCTGCCAGTTAATCTCGGCAACCGGGGCCTTCATCATGGTGGCGCTTGGCGGCATCATTGGGGCAAAGCTTTCCGTCGATCCTGCCTTCGCGACATTGCCGATTTCTGTCATGGTTTTGTGTATGGCGGCCACTACGGTTCCAGCCACCATGCTGATGCAACGGTTAGGTCGTCGACGCGGTTTCTCACTGGCTTCCCTGAGCGCAGTCATCGGCATCTTGCTGGCCGGACTGGCCTTGTACGCCGAAAGCTTCAAGTTGTTTGTCCTGGCGGGGGCCACCCTCGGCATTAATATGGCGTTTACGCAGCAATATCGATATGCCGCATCCGAGAGCGTAAGGCCCGAGTATTCGTCCCGGGCGATTTCTTATGTCCTGCTTGGCGCAATCGGCGGTGCACTGGCCGGTCCGGAGTTTGTCAAGTATGGCGAATACGCCGTGCCATCCGTGCAGTACCTGGGAACCCTGCTGGCGATGGCCGGTATGTACGCGCTGCAGTCCGTCCTTTTTCTGACACTGGGGCCCTTGCACGGTGACGCTGTCGAAGCGCCACGGACAGAACCACGGCCACTTCGGGTTATCGTCAGGCAACCCATCTTCATCGTGGCATTGCTGGGTGGCGCGGCGGCCTATGGGGTGATGACATTTATAATGACCGCAACACCGCTCAGCATGCATATCCACGATGGGTTCGGGCTGGAAGAAACCGCCCGGGTCATTCAAAGCCACGTGCTTGCAATGTATGTGCCGTCACTGGTCACGGGTCACCTTATTCAACGCTTTGGGCTGGTTCGCATAATGTCGATCGGGGCACTCGGCCTGGTTGCCGCCTGTATGGTCGGACTGCAGGGACAATCCTATATGCACTACTGGTACACGCTTGTACTGCTGGGAGTTGGTTGGAACTTCCTCTACGTGGGTGCAACAACGATGGTGACACTGACCTATAGCCTCGCGGAGCGCTTCCGCGCACAGGCGGTCAACGAGTTTTTTGTATTCGGTACATCAGCCCTGGCCTCATTGCTGGCAGGTACGATCCTCCATCTGCTGGGTTGGTTTGCGCTGATCGTTGTGCCTGTGCCTCTGCTCCTGATCACCCTGACGGGGCTGTTGCTTGTGCGCAAAGATCCCCTTGTGGCCCGGCTGCAACCGAGCGCGGTGTGAATTTCTGATGAGTCGCTGGCTATACAACGACGCGATGTACCGCTTCGCCCGACCGGAGCCCTCTTACTGGGAGTCAATGGCGTGGTGGTCATCGGTCACGGCCGCTC